>NZ_JBSGJX010000016.1:0-206401 GCF_053605785.1 Nonomuraea sp. NPDC003754 | reverse complement strand
CGGCGGGCGGCGCCCCGGGCCGGCGCCCCACGCCCCCACGCGGCGCCCCGGGGCGGCCACCCAGGGCACGCACCACCACGCCACCAGCCAGCACCACCAGCCACGCGCCGCGCCAGCCCCGCCCCCGGGTGCGCGAGCGAGGCGACACCACACCACCGACCGAGTGACACACACAACTCACTCATGACCAGCACAACCAGCAGACAGACAGGGGGACTAGTGATCTTCAGAAAGTCACATATAAGGACCCCGCCCGCAGCCGACTTTTTTTCTGTACAGGACTGGACCTTTTGGCGCCCGACAGTCCAGCGCTGGACTTCACCACAAACAAGTTTTTTTCTCCGAGAGGACATCTCATGATCGACAACAGTGAGTTCGCAGCGATCCACGGTCGTTCTGTCGCCCTCGTCCAGCATCACCGACGCAAGGACTGGCCGGCCGTCGCCGCGCTGCTCGACGAACTCACCACGCCGCAGCTGGCCGGCGCCGCGCTGGCGAGTCTGCTGCAGGTGCTGGACCACTTCCTCGACGTGATCCCGGACGCTGACGAGCACCTGGCGGCGATGTCGCTCGAGTTGGCGCAGCGGAATGTCGGCGGGGAGGGGTAACATGATCTCGACGGATTGCTGTCGGCACGGAGTGGCCGATATCCCGTCTGCACCGTGGTCTCACCCGCGCCGGAGTTGCGCAGGGCAGACGACGTGGAGCGCCGGAGTCGCGTTCCTGGTCGCCGAGACGCCCGGGGTTCTTTCCCGTGCATCGACGACGAAGGGAACGTCGTGAACATCATCGAGCGCCTGAGGAACAAGTCGAATCTCGACTGGAACAGCACTCCGCCCACCGAACTGCTGGAAGCTAAGACGGAGCTGCGCGACATCCGCAACGACGCGTTCAACACCATGAAGCGCATCCGCGAGAACGCCGCCGGCCGGGCCCTGACTCGTGCCCAGGAGACCGACTTCGCCGCCGCCGAAAAGCGGCTCGAGGACGCCGGGCAGCTGCTGGAGAGAGTCGACGACCAGATCGACCGGAACACAATCGACCGCTCCCAGGTCATCCTGGCGGGCCACGACAACAGCCCCCAGTTCATGCGGCACGTCGAGCCGTTCGCCGGCGTCTCCCCGCTCCACGCTCCGCCGCAGGAAGCCCGCGACAGGGCACTGTCCGCGCTCGAACAGCGGCACAAGGACCTCGACATGCCGGCCGCGTCCGTCGACAAGATGGACAGCCTCATCCGGTCCAAGCTGACCGGGCACACCCAGTGCGACGGCGCCCAGATCGCCCGCCGCATGCTGCTCACCGAAAACGACGCCTACCGCAGCGCGTTCATGCGGGTCATCACCGACCCGAAGGCGATCCTCACCGAGGAGGAGGCGCGCGCGCTGCGCGCGTTCGAGGAGTTCCGCGCCATGTCGGGCGGCTCCAACGCGGGCGGCGGCTACGGCGTGCCCGTCCTGATCGACCCCACGTTCATCCTGACCGCGCAGGGCTCGCCGAACGACATCCTCGACCTTGCCCGCGTCGTCACCATCACCACCGACGAATGGAAGGGCGTCTCCACCGCGGGCGTCTCCTGGTCGTTCGACGCCGAAGGCTCTGAGGTGAGCGACGACTCGCCGACCCTCGACCAGCCGACCGTTCCCACGCACACCGCGCGCGGGTTCATCCCGTTCTCCATCGAGATCGGCATGGATTACCCGAACTTCGCCGGCGAAGTCGCGATGCTGCTGCGGGAGGGCTATCTCGAGCTGGTGTCGCAGAAGACGACGCTCGGCACCGGCACCGGCGAGCCGACCGGCATCGTGACCGCGCTCGCCGCCAACGCCGCGGTGCTGGTCACGCCGGGCACTGACGGCGCGTTCGTCGCGGCCGACCTGTACAAGCTGTGGGACGCCCTGCCCATCAAGTACCGCAACCGCGGCGACCGGGTGGCGTGGATCAGCAGCACCGACGTGCAGAACGAGGTCCGCAACTTCGGCACCACGATGGGGTCGAACTTCACCGTCGACCTCACCGACGAGGCGATCCCGCGGCTGTTCGGCCGCCGCTACTTCCTCAACGACTGGATGGCCGACTTCACCGCGGCCACCACGCTGGTGAACCTGCTCATCGTCGGCGACTGGCAGAATTTCCTGGTCGCTCAGCGCGCGGGCATGCAGGTCGAGCTGGTACCGCACCTGGCGGGCGCCAACGGCCGGCCGACCGGCCAGCGCGGTCTGTTCGCGTGGGCCCGGATCGGGTCCGACAGCCTGAACGACCTCGGCTTCCGCATGCTGCAGAACCAGTGAGCCGGGCCGTGACCAGCTACAGGTTCCCCGCCATCGCGGGCAGCGTCCGCTGGGAAGGCTCGGTCGTCCGCCTGGCCTTCACCCAGGTGTGGCCGTCCGACGACCCGTTCGTCGTGGCCAGACCTGACCTGTTCTCACCCGACCCGCACGAGGTCACGCGGACGACGCCGGCTGATGTCGAGGCTGATGCGCCTCGACCGGCTCGGCGTCGTCGCGCCAAGGGCTGACAGACTCGGGGCGGCGTCAAAGGGTGCGCTCACGCATCCCAAGGTCGGGCCATGATGTTTCCTTGCTAGTCCGGTCCTGCGCCGCCCCCAACATCCATCCACATGATTTCAGCGCAAGCTGCCGGCCGGACGCAGTAGGTGTCAGCCGTGTCGACGTGCGGCGCGGCTCGAGCGGGAGGCCCACCCCTCCGCTCACTGAGCGCCTCCCTCGCCCCACTGCGAGGCGTGCAGCCGTAAACCGAACATTGCCCCCGCACGTCTCCTGTTTCTCACCCTCAACTCACAGGAGCGTCAGCGTGGACGCGCAAGAGATTCACGACCTGACCAAGGCCGTACTCAAGGAAGCCAAGTTCGTCGTGCACGAGAACGACAACAACATCCCGACCCCGGCGCCCTTCCCTGGGGACGCATGCCTGTTCCTCCAGCAGGGGCAAGTGCGTCTCTACCTGCTCGCCCCCACCAAGCAGAGAGATCGCGCCGCCAGAGCAGCAGCCACGGCACTCGCCACCGAACGACTTCGTGCAGTCGGCGTCACAGCCTCGGCTACGGCCGATTCTCAGACGATTGACGTGCTGTTCCAGGCGACGGGCCAGGTCGTCCAGGGGCGAGACCCCGCTATCGGTCCGTTCTCGGAAGGCTGGGGTGACCAGTACCGGCGCATGGTCCGCAGCTTCAACCGTCTCCTCCAGGCGGCCGGACCATCCACGATGGACTCCGCCGAGGCGCGCGACTTCCTCTTCCACTTCTTTCAGGACGCCTACCACCTCAAGGAGTGGATCAAGAACGATCCCGATCCCGCGTGCGCACAGGCCAAGCGCGAGGTAGAAGACATCTTCGACAAGGTCAAGGGAGTTCCAGCACTGCAGGTGGCAGCCGACCTGTGCAACGGGCTTAAGCATCTGCGGCTCACCGCATCGAAGACCGGCGACAAGAAGACGACCTTCAATCGACAGCACGTCTCTAAGGAAATGCCGGTGTTTGTGACGAGCTGGTTCGACACGCCAGCGCGACCATATGTCGGCGACAGCGACGCGGCGGTCGGCTCGCACCGGTGGGAGGTCGTTTCCAACGGCAAGGAGCGGGACGCGATCAGTCTGGCGGACGAGGTCGTCGCCGAGTGGCAGCGCTGGCTGGAGGCGAAGTCGTTGCTGTCGTCTCCGCCGAGCTAACCGTTCGTAGGCCGGTGTGCGCCGTTGCCGATGTCGTACAGGCCCGGGACCTTCGGGCACTGCGCGGCCGGTACGTCGCCCTGGCCGTAGACGGCCAGCCACAGCCAACCGCCGTACACGGAGTAGACGCGCATGAGGGGCGCGTCGCATTCGCCACACACGATCTGGTCTTCCTTGCCGAGGGAGGCGGAGATGCGCTCTTGCATGGCGCGAATGAGGGCTGGGTCGTCGCTGCTGGTAGCCATGCGAGGAAGATACGTTCAACTCGTACAGCACGTATATCCTGTTTAATACGGACCGTCTGCGCAGGTCAAACAGGTTGTCCGTAACGTCGAGCACATGACTGTCGACCAGCTCGACCCGACGCCCCTGCATGAGCAGCTGGCCGCGATCCTGCGCGACCAGATCAAGGCCGGCGAGTTCCAGCCGCGCCAGATGCTCCCGTCCGAGACGCATCTCCAGCAGGAGCACGGTGTGTCGCGCGGCACCGTACGGCGGGCGATGGCCACGCTCGCCGAGGAAGGGTGGACGGTCACCGTTCAGGGCCGCGGCTCATTCGTCGCCCCTGAGGAGTCGTGGCCGGCCTAGACGCGCCGGCGCTTCTGCACGAAGGACTCAAGGTCGATGCGCGCGACACGGGTTTTCGCCTTCCTGGACCGCCGCGGCGCAACGTCGACGACGGGGAGGTCGCCCGCCTCGATCAGGCGGTAGACGCTCCTCTCGCACAGGCGGAGCTCATAGGCGACTTCGGCGATCGTGAGCAGCATCGGCTGGGGGCGGTCCATGAATCTGTTCGTCCCCGGAACGTGGAGTGGCGGGCCGCGCTACCGGTAGCGGCAGCGCTACCTCAGCCGCTACCACCATGGCCAGGCGGAACGGGCGAAGGTAGCGGGTAGCGGCCGCGGCTCGCAGCCCGCGAAACACGCCAAAATCTGGGGTGCGAGGGCAGTCGCCGCCGCTACCGCGAGGCCGCTAGAAGCCACGTCACAGGCCGTTCGCGGTGCCGCTAGGCCTAGCGTTAGTTACGCGAGGCCTCGCGGCCTCCTAGCGCCTCCTGGAGGCTTCCGGGACGCCCGATCTAACTCGGCTAACCCACCTAACTTTGCTAACTTCCCGCAGGTCCGCCCACGGTTACGGCGCCCGCGGGCGCGAGTTAGGAATCTAACCCGGTTAGGTGCTCGCGACGCCCCGAGCTAACTCGGAATCGCCCCCCGGCAACGCGCCGGTGACCCTTCCGACCCTCTCCAGAAGCGCTCTCGGGGCACCTTTCGCGGGCATGTGTTGCCGCCCGGCAGGCGTCGTTTTCCCAGGCCAACCCGGCAACGGGTGCGGTAACGGCGGCGTTGCCGCCTCCACCCCCGTCTAGCCCGTCTAGGAACGCCTTTCCCCAGGTCGTGAGCCCCTAGAAATCTAGAGGCGGCGTCTAGGTCCTAGACCCTCCACGCCTAGTCCTAGAGGCCTCATAGAGGGGTTCCTAGACCCCGACTCCGCCCCAGTCGGGGGCAGAGGGAGTCGGGGGTCAGCCTGCGAGACGGCTTTTCAGCGCGTTTCAGGGCCCGTCCGGGAGGCGCCTCCCTGCCTCCCTGCCTCCCTGAGAGGGCGATCCACGCAGGTCAGGGCCAGGGATGCGGCGAGGGAGGCGGTCAGGGAGTTCTCCCTGCCTCCCTGACCGCGGGAACCTTGCCTCCCTGCCTGCGGGACACCTCGACGAAGGTGTCCCAGCCGGCCCGGAGACGGAGCGCGAGGGTGTACCGGGGCTGTACTGGCGGTGTACCGGCCGGGCGCGTTTTCCCTGTACGGACGGTGTACCGGGGGTGTACTGAGCCGCGGCGGTAGCCGGCCGGGTTGGCGGCGTGTTTCACCACGGCGCGACGTGCTGGAACGGAGCCTCGACGAAACCCCGATCGAAACCGCGGACGAAACATCAGCCGCCGGTACGGCACCAGTTCCCGGACAGTTCCACAACGGTTCCCGAACCGGGTCTCGGCGTACCGGCGGCAGGAAACGGCCGTGGAACTGGCACGGAAACAGAAACCGCCGCTTCACCTGCAAGCATGCGACCCGAGGCGACGAGTCGCGCGGACAGTCGCCGGCCGCCGTGTACCGTCCGCGAGAAAGGCGCAGGACTCCCGGAAACGCGACCGCCCCCGGAACCGGTAGGAGACGGTTCCAGGGGCGAGTGTGATGTACCCGGCGGGTACGCCGACCGGCGAACGGCCAGCACACGCCAGGTATCAGGCGGGTACGGCCGCCAGCAGCAGCCACACCAGCGGCCACGGCAGCATGTCAGCCTTCGCCTGGTTGCACGGCTCGCAGGCGAGCACCAGATTGGATCGGCTGTACCGGCGCCACAGCCAGTACGGCAAGTAGTGGTCGAACGTCGCCACGGTCGGATCGCTGTACGGCGTCCCACAGTAGAAGCAGCGGGACCCGTGCCGGGCAGCAAGGACGTGCTTCAACGCCCGCCCCTGCTCGCCCTTGAGGTACGACGGCCGCTTCCTCGACCGGCCGGCCGACCTCACGCCGCACCCCCACGCAGCAGCTCGGCGGCGTCGACCAGCGCCAGGCCGACCTCCCGCACGCCGCGCGGGTCCAGCTTCGTGATGGCGTGCCCGAGCGCCGCGGCGGTGGGCTCGTCGAGCTCGTGCCGGCTGTTGGTCTCCTCGCCCACGATCGATGCGGCCTCGTCGGTCACCCACACCTGGACGACCGGCGGCAGGTCGCCGCGCTGCAGGAGGTTCACCTCCACAGTCACTGTGGAGAACGGCGGGCCCGAGATGGCGTCGAGGTTGCGGACGTGGACGTCGGGCGCGGGGTGCCGGCGCGTGCACCAGGCGGGGCAGGTCCCGGTCTTCTCGCCGTGCCGTGCGCTCATAGCGCGCCCCCGTTCCCGGAGCGGGCCAGGGCGACCAGGGCGAGGACGCGTCGGGCGTGCGTCTCCGCCTCGTCGAGCGAGACGTCGCACCGCTCCGGCCACCACAGGCGGCGCCCCAACTCGGTGTGCTCGTCGACGAGGTAGACGTCGTCAGCGTGCATACCCCGCGGGTGGGAGTGGCAGATCCCGAGCTTGTCGTCGGTGGGGATGTGATGGACGCACCAGGGGGCGCAGCCGGGCCCGCCGGCGGCGGCCTGGGCGGCGGCGATGTCCTCTTCGCGCTCCCGGTCAATCTGGGCGCGGGTGGGCGGCAGGTGAAGGATCTCGGCGCTCATCGGGAACCGCCCTTGCAGATACGGCAGCCCAGATCCGAGCAGCCGCCCTCGACGTTCTCCAGCGCGAGCGGGGCCGGGCTGTTGGGGGTGGCGCGGCCACGACCGAGCGCGATCTGACGCATCAGCGCGGCGGCCAGCTGCTCGGCCTCGTCGAGGGTGAGGGTGGCGTCGGTGTCGTGGTAGATGCTGACACCGATACCCGTGTCGGGGTGGTAGCTGAGCCCGACGTGCCCGGGGTCGCCGTACTTGCCGCCAGGGGTGGGCAGGTCCGCGGAGAAGCACAGTTCGTCGTCGAGCTCGTCGTGACGGACGCACCACGGGTGGCAGGAGCGCTCGGCCTCGCGCTGCGCCTTCTCGTGCGCGGCGATGGCGCCCGTCTGAGCGATGACCGTGTCGAACGCCTGGAAGATGGCGGTCTGCGCGGCGAGCACCTTGTTGTAGGCGTCCTGCAGCTGCTTGAGGGTGACGGTGGCGTTGGTGCTCATCGGCCGGACCGCCCCATCTTGTCGAGCTGCGCGAGACGGAGCGCGAGCGCCTGGCCCATGCTGAGCGTCATGACGGCTTCCCAGTGCGGGGACGACATGAGGATGGTCGGCTCACCCTCGTTCGGCGACTGCTCCAGGCCGACATGCATACCCTCGAGGTGAAGGTCGCCCTTCTCGATGCGGTAGATGCCGAGTGGCGCGTCGTCGCTGTAGTGCGAGCTGGTGGGGTCGTCGTGGTCGCTGACGCACCATGCCGGGCACTCCGCGGACCTGGCCGCGCGGGCGATCTGCACCTGGTTGAGGATCTGGTGGGCCAGCATCTCGGCGTCGTCGAGCGTCATCTCAGCGTCGCTTGGGCGGATGATGGCGAGCCGGTGCCCGACCTCCGGGTCATGGCTGAGGCTGGCGAACGCAGGCCGGCCGTCAGCCTGCTTGCCGGGGATGGGGGTGTCGGGGCCGAAGCACAGGTTGTCTTCGTCGACGTGGTTGACGCACCACGACTTGCAGTTGGTGGCCGTCTTGTTCTGGGACGTGACACGATAAGCCACGGGTCTCCTCCTGGTGTACTCAGGACGGTGATCAAGGGCCTGTCAGGTGTTCCACCACCTGGCGGGCCCGCTTGCTTTTGACTGTACCTAGACTAGGTGCACCTGTAAAGAGGGAAGGTGCACCCTATTTAGGTGCGCACCGAACACGAGTACACTGCCCCACATGAGTGACCTTATGGAGCGCCGACCTGTCGCTGTGAGCGACGTGGCGAGCCTGCTCGGCGTGAGCATCAACACCGTTAACGCATGGCGCAAACGCGCCGCCGGCGCCAAGCAGGTCGAGCCCTTTCCACCCGCAGTAGGCAAGGTGGCCGGCATCGACTACTGGTGGGAAGACGAAGTCTTGGCGTGGGCTCGTCGGACGGGTCGCGTTAAGGCCGCGTCCGACGAACCAAGCGCAGGGCACAGAGAGGGCACATCAACGTCTGCTGAGACGTGATTTGGTGTGACGCCACGTTAGCCATAATCCCAGCTCAGAAAGGCTTTGGATCACGTTCTGCCAGGTGGAGCCTTCGGGGGGCTCACTTGTGGCGGAAGTACACGAAGAGCCGCCCGTGGTTCTTGGCGTCCTTGTCGATGCGGTGGTAGAGCGCCTTGATCTCCTTCTGGTCGAGGAAGCGCAGCACCTTCTTCTTGAGCTGCCCGCTGCCCTTGCCCGGGATGATCTCGACCTCGGTGGCCCGCTTGCGGATGGCCTCGTCGATGATGCCCCGCAGCGCCCTGTCGATCTGGTCGCCCTTGTTGTAGATGTCGTGCAGGTCGAGCTTGAGTTTCACAGTTTCACCCATGGTCCACAGCCCCCGCTCTGGAAGGCCTTGTCGGTCGCCTCGATGGTGACGGTCGCGGGCCCGCTGGGCATCCCGCTGGTGATCACGTCGCCGGGATCGCCCCCCGTGCCCTTCAACCGGGCCCAGTAGCACAACGGCTGGCCGGCGGCGGGGCCTTCCGTCTTGTAAGTGCCTGGCTGGATGTCGGTGCCGACCACCTGGATGCCGCTGCCCAGCGGCAGCCCCGCCGAGGGCCCCGCCGAGGGCACGGACGAGGGCACGGACGATCCCCCGGAGGGGACCGCGGCGGGCGGCCGGCTCGGCGCCGGACCGCCGGTGGCCGGGCCCGTGGCGGTGCCTCCCGTGGGCGCTCCCGTCGGTGCCGTCGGTGCCGTGCCGATCCCGCCCGTCGGCGTCTCCGACGGGCTCTCCGACGGGCTCTCCATGGTCACGGTCATCTCCGGCGCCGAGTACGGCGGCGCCGCGGCGGGCTCCGACGATCCGAGGCCCGCGAAAAAGCCGATGAGGAAGCCGAGGATCCCGGTCAGCCCCGAGGCGAGCAGGATCAACGTCGGGCTGCTCGAGGCGCGTGGTGGCGGGGGGTGGCCGTACGTCACGGGGACAAGCGTGCCATGTCCCCCCGCCTCCGGTCAGCGGTGCAGGTAGTCGACGAGCGAGGCCTTCTCCGTCTCGAGCTGCTCGATGGTGCTCTTGACCACGTCTCCGATGCTCACGATGCCGACCAGGCGTCCCGCGTCGATCACGGGCACGTGCCTGATGCGGTGGGTGGTCATCGTCCTGCGCAGTTCGTCGACGTTGGCGTCGATCTGGCAGGTGCGCACCTCGGCCGTCATGATGTCCGAGACAGGGGCGTCGAGGACCTCGGGGCCCCTGTCGTTGAGCCTGCGCACGACGTCACGTTCGGACACGATCCCGGTGATCACCGAGTCGTCCCCGCACACGACGACGGCGCCGATGTTGTAGTCGGCAAGCCTGGTCAGCAATTCTCGCACCGTGGTGTCCGGGCGCACCGTCACCACGTCTGATCCCTTGCCCCGCAAGATCGTTCCGATGAGCATGGACCACCACCTCGGCTGTAGGTACCCCTGACTCTCCCCTGGGCTCACTCGGACCAATCACGAGCGACATTGTTTTTGCCGTTAAGGTGCAGGGGGGCGCGAGCGTCGTACCATGTGAAATATCACCTCCTACCCCAGGGATCAGCATTGTCCGAGAAGCTGAACACCGGCAGCCACGACCTGCCCATCACCGACGAGCTGGCCGCCTTCATGGAGACGGGCTGGGCGGACACCCGGCAGACCGGCCTCGAGCCGCTTCCCGTCGCGCCCTGGACGGCCAAGCGGCGCGCCGCGCTGGCCGCCCGGTTCCCGGGCGAACGGCTGATCATCCCTTCCGGCTCGCTGAAGGTGCGCAGCAACGACAGCGACTACCGGTTCAGGACGCACAGCGCCTTCGCCTACCTGACCGGCGACACCGAGCCCGACGACGTGCTGGTGATCGAGCCGACCGGCGAGGCCGTGCTCTACCTGCGCCCCCGCTCGCCGCGGGCGGGCAGCCAGGAGTTCTACCGCGACCGGCGCTTCGGCGAGTTCTGGGTGGGCCGCCGCCCCGACCTGGGCGAGGCCCAGGACCTGTACCAGGTGGCGACCGCGCACATCGGCGAGCTGTCGCTGGGCGGGACCGCGCGGGTGCTGCGCGGCGTCGACGCGAGCGTGGACGCGAGGGTCGCGCCGGGCGAGGGTGACGCGGAGCTGGAGTCCTTCCTGTCGGAGATGCGGCTGCTCAAGGACGAGTGGGAGGTCGCCGAGCTGCAGTTCGCGGTCGACGCGACCACCCGCGGGTTCGAGGACGTGGTGCGGGCCGTACCGGCGGCCCTGGGTCAGGTGCGCGGCGAGCGGTACCTGGAGGGTGTCTTCGGCCTGCGCTCGCGCCTGGAGGGCAACGCCGTCGGCTACGACAGCATCGTCGCCTCCGGCGCGCACGCCAACGTGCTGCACTGGATCCGCAACGACGGCAGGCTGGACGAGCGCGACCTGCTGCTGCTGGACGCCGGCATCGAGACAGACTCGCTCTACACCGCCGACATCACCAGGACGCTGCCGCTGTCCGGGCGCTTCTCCCCGGTCCAGCGACAGGTGTACGAGCTGGTGTACGAGGCGCAGAGCGCGGCCATCGCCACCCTCAGGCCGGGCGCGCGCTTCCGCGACTTCCACCTGGCGGCCATGCGCGTCATCTGCGAGGGCCTGCACGACTGGGGGGTGCTGAAGGACTCGCCGGACCGGCTCTTGGAGAGCGGCCTGTACCGCCGCTACACGGTCTGCAGCAGCGGCCACATGCTCGGCCTCGACGTCCACGACTGCGCCAAGGCCAGGGCCGAGAGCTACCTGGACGGCGTGCTGGAGGAGGGCCAGGTCCTCACCGTGGAGCCCGGTCTCTACCTGCAGGCCGACGACCTGACGCTGCCGGAGGAGTTCCGCGGCATCGGGGTGCGGATCGAGGACGACCTGGTCGTCACCGCCGACGGCGCCAGGCTGATGTCGGCGGGGCTGCCCCGTCACCCGGACGAGGTGGAGGGCTGGATGGCGACCCTGCTGGGCTGAGCGCGGCCGCGCACCCAGACAAACGTGCCCGAGCACTCCCGCCGAGCTGCTAGTCTTATGCATGTCGACGCGGGGTAGAGCAGCTCGGTAGCTCGTTGGGCTCATAACCCAAAGGTCGCAGGTTCAAATCCTGTCCCCGCTACTTCGGAAAGGCCCGGCCGTGTATCACGGCCGGGCCTTTCGCTTTGCTCCGGCCCGCGTGTTCCCGCGGCGGTGGACGCCCGAAGGTCACAGAGCCGTCACTTTTCGTGGCGGGCTGACAACCTGTGAGCTGCGTCTCATACCTTTTCCTCAAATTCCCAGGGAACCATCGACTTACTGGACTACCCGTCAGTAAGGTGACTGATCCATAGTCGAGCCCCCGAGGTGGTCATGGCGCTGACCGGGTACGTCGGCCGCAAGGCCGCGAGCGTGCTGGGCCAGGTGGGCGAGCTGTTCGTGATCGCCCTGGAGGGCCTGCGCCGTACCTGGGACGTCAAGGCCTGGTGGTGGGAGTTCGTCACCCAGTGCTGGTTCCTGGCCAGGGTGACCAGCGTGCCCGTGCTGCTGGTCTCGCTCCCCCTGGGCGCCACCGTGGCGCTGCAGGTGGGCGAGCTGGCCTGGCAGTTAGGCGCCTCCTCGGCCACCGGCAGCGCGGTCTTCGTCGGCCTGGTGCGCGAGGTGGCCCCCATGGCCAGCGCGCTGCTGATCGCCGGCGCCGGAGGCAGCGCGATGACCTCCGACATCGGCGCCCGCCACATCCGCGACGAGCTGGCCGCGATGGAGGTCATGGCGGTCAACCCGATCCACCGCCTGGTCACCCCGCGCATGTGGGCGGCCAGCACGGTCGCGGTGTGCCTGGCCCCGCTGGTGATCGTGGCGGGCGCGGCCGGCGGCTACTTCTTCAACGTGGTCGTCCAGGGCGTCACCCCCGGCGCCTACTTCGACGGGGCGCTGTCGCTGGTGGTCCCGACCGACCTGGTGGTGACCCTGTTCAAGGCGTGGGTGTTCGGCTTCGTCGCCGCCGCGGTGTCCTGCTACATGGGCATGACCTGCGCCACCAGCCCCGTCGGCGTGGGCCGCGCGGTCAACAGGGCCACCGTCGTCACCTTCATGCTGGTCTTCGCGATGAACTACGTGATCACCGCGATCTACTTCCTCGCCTTCCCCCCGAAGGTGCTGTGATGGTCACCCGTACGGCGGGCCTGCGCCTGGCGGCAGCCGGCCGCGAGGCGGGCGAGCGCTTCGCGCGCCTGGCCGACTGGCCGCTGTTCGTCTGGAAGGTGCTCTTCTACTCCGTCCGCGACGTGATCCTGCGCCTGAAGTACTTCAAGGTCGTCATGCGCCAGGTCAGCGACGTGGTCGTGGGTGTCGGCGCGACGGTCGTCGGCGGCGGCATGATCTTCGTGGTGTTCACGATGGCCTTCGTCGTGGGGGCGACCGTGGGTCTGCAGGGCTACCAGGGCCTGCAGGCGATCGGCGCCGAGTCGTTCATGGGCCTGGTCGGCAGCTTCGCCAACGTCCGCGAGATCACCCCGATCATCGCGGCGGTGGCGCTGGCGGCGCAGGTCGGCTCGTCGTTCACCGCCGAGCTCGGCGCGATGCGGATCTCGGAGGAGATCGACGCGCTCGAGGTGATGGGCATCAACGCCTTCACCTATCTCATCTGCACCCGGGTCGTCGCGGCGCTGGTCGCGCTGCTTCCGATCTACCTGATCGCGCTGTTCGCCAGCTTCTTCGCCACCCGGCTGATGTGCACGGTGCTGTTCGGGATGGCGCCGGGCGTCTACGACTACTACTTCTACATCGGCCTGCCGGTCAGCGACATCGTCTACAGCGTGATCAAGGTCGCCGTCTTCGCGTTCGTGGTCATCGTCATCCACTGCTACTACGGCTTCTACGCCACCGGCGGCCCGGTCGGCGTGGGCGTGGCCGCGGGACGCGCCATCCGCCAGTCGATCGTCACGATCGTCCTGCTCAACCTGCTGCTGTCGTTCCTGTTCTGGGGGGACGGCAGCGGCGTGAAGCTGACGGGGTGAGCCATGGGCCGTCACGAGCTGTCCCTGCCCGCCCGCATGGCCGTGGCGCTGGTCGTGGTCGTGGTCCTGGTCGCGACGGGCTTCTTCCTCGTGCGCGGCGTCACCGAGATCAGCGGCACCAAGGTCCAGGCGGTCTTCGACCGCGCGGGGCAGGGCATGGACACCAACTCCCCCGTCAAGATCCGCGGCATCACCGTGGGCGACGTGACCGCGGTCGACCTGAACGCCAAGGGCCAGGCCGTCGTCACCATGCACATCCAGCCCGGCGTCCGGCTGCCGCAGACGACCGCCGCCTCCATCGAGCCGAGCTCGGTCTTCGGCCCCAAGTTCGTCGACCTGCGGCTCGGCTCCGGTGAGGCGCGCGGCCCCTACCTGGGGGCCGGCGCCGTGATCACCGACACGGAGGGTCCACTCGACCTGTCCGACTCGCTCGGCGACGCCTACCGGGGCCTGGACGCGGTGGACCCGCGCGAGGTCACGGTCATCGTGCACACGATCGCCAAGGGCCTGGAGGGCAAGGGCGGCAAGATGCGCGAGCTCGTCGACGACGCGGGCACCGTGGTCGGCGTCGCGCACCGGCACCGCGAGCGGGCCAGGCGCTTCCTCGGCGACGCGGCCGCGCTGTCGGCCACGCTCGCCGACAAGGGCGACGAGATCGTCGCGATCGGCGCCGACGTCAACACCATCACCCCCGGCCTGCTGGAGCGGGCCGAGAAGGTGCGCGTCCTGCTCGACCAGATCTCCGACGTCTCCGCGCTCGGCGCCCACGGCCTGCGCAAGCACCGGCGGAACCTGCGCGAGGGCGTGCACTCCGCCGAGCGGGTGACCGCGCTCATCTACGCCCAGCTCGGCCTGGCGGGTGACGGGGTGCGCGGCATCACGACGCTGGTCGACCTGCTCAACAAGCTCATCGAGGCGCCCGGCCCCGACGGGAACCGCCAGCTCCAGGTGGAGGCGTTCGTCGCCACCGACATCTGCGAGCTGATCGTCGGCTCCTGCGGTCCGACGGACGGGAGGAAGCGCTGAGATGGCCGTCTCCAGGGAACGCGTCGTGCGCCGCTGGACGCTCCTGCGCTTCGGCCTGTTCTTCGCCGTCACCGTCTCGCTGATCGCCGTGCTCGCCGTACAGATCGCCCGGGTCAGCACGGACGCCGGATACCCGCTGGTCGCCACCTTCGACGACGTCTCGGGGCTGCTGGTGGGCGACCAGGTCAAGATCGCGGGCGCGCCGGTCGGCCAGGTGCGCTCCATCCGGGTCGTCGACGGCAGGGCGGAGGTGACGCTGGAGGTGCAGGAGGCGGTGCGGATCCCCTCCGACAGCGAGGCGGCCATCAGGTGGCGCAACGCCGTCGGGCAGCGCGTGGTCTACCTCGTCCCCGGCACCGCCCCCGACCGGCTCGCGCCGGGCGCCCGCATCGCGCGCACCGCCTCCGTCGTGGACATCGGCGAGCTGGTCAGCGACCTCGGCCCGCTCACCAGGAGCCTGGACGCCGAGCAGATCAACCAGCTGCTCACCGCCGCCGGCAAGGCCCTGGAGGGCAACCACGAGAACATCCCCCGCCTGCTCGACAACGTCAACGACATCACCGGCACGGTCAACCAGCGCAAGGAGCTCATCCGGCAGCTGTTGAAGGACTACGCCACCGTCACGGGCGTGGTGGCCAGGCGCGACCGGCAGATCTCCCGCCTGGTCGACAACCTGGTGACGCTGTCGGAGTCGTTCGCCGACAACCGCAGGCTGATCGACGAGTCCCTGGTGGAGCTGTCGACCACCTTCCGCGTCTCCAACGAGGTGCTCGGCAAGAACGCCGAGGAGCTCGGCGCGGTCACCGACAGCCTGGCCCGGCTCACCTCCGGCATCCGGCGCAACGTGAACAAGGTCGACAGGACGGTGAACACCATCCGGCCGCTGTTCAGCCGCGCCTACGCCAGCGTCAACCGCGGCCACTACTTCATCTCGGCGGTCCCGTGCGTGGCTCTCGGGCCCCAGCCGTGTCCCTATCCCATGGAGTCGCCGCCCCCGCTGCGGGAGAGCCTGAGGATCCAGAGCTCCAAGGACCTGCGCAGGCTCATGGTGGGTGGGTGATGGCGCTGAAATCGTTCCGCGACCGCAACAGGATCGCGGTGGGGCTCGTCTCGCTCGGCGTGCTCGTCTCGCTGTTCGTCGGCACGTTCCTGGTCGGCACGCTCGGCCTGCTCGAGGGCGGCTACTACATGTCGGGGATCTTCGTCGACTCCGGCGGGCTGAAGACGGGCAACGACGTGCGGGTGGCGGGCGTGCGCGTGGGCGAGGTGACCGAGGTGCGCCCCGACTACGGACAGGGTCACGTGGTGGTCACCTGGAAGGTCGACAGCGAGGTACGGCTCGGCAGGAACGCCCGGGCCGACATCACGCTGTCCAACCTGCTGGGCGGGCGTTACGTGAAGCTGACCGGGCCGGTGGCCGCGCCGTACCTGGACCAGCTGCCCGAGGGGCAGCGGACCATCCCGGTCGAGCGCACCGGCACCCCCGTCCTGGTCAACGACGCGCTCAAGGACGCCACCAGGCTGGTGAAACGGCTCGACACCGAGGCGGTCGACAAGCTGCTCACCGAGCTGGGCAAGGTGGCCCTGGCCAAGCGGGGACGGGTGACGCGCCTGCTGAAGAACATCGGCGACCTGTCGGACACGATCAGCAGGAGCCAGCCCGACCTGCAGCGCCTGCTCGACAACGGCACCAAGATCATGGACGTCCTGGAGAAGAAGGACAAGCAGATCGGGCGGCTCATCGACGCGATCGAGGTCATGCTGGACGAGCTGCGGGCGCGCAGGGCCGAGCTGCGCACGCTCCTGGGCGACGGCAGCGACCTGGTCGCCGGCACCACCAAGCTGATCGTCGAGCACGAGAAGAGCCTGGTGGACACCCTCGACAACACCAGCGCGATCACCACGAAGCTGACCGGGAGCAGGAAGGAGTTCAACTCCGTGCTGGGGTGGGCCGGCCCGACGTTCGCGGGGCTGTCGACGATGGGCGGGCAGGGGCCGTGGATCGAGGCCATCGCCACCGGGCTGGGACCGATCAACCCCGAGGTGCTGGCCGCGATCGCCAAGGACAGGAAGAACGACCGATGAGCCCCGGCACGCGGCGGCGCCCGCGCACCCTCGCCCGGCGCGGCATGGCGATGCTCGTCATGGCCGTCCTGCTCGCCGCCACCGGCGGCTGCTCGCTGCTCGGCCCCGCGCCCTACCACCTCACCGCGATCTTCGCCAAGGCTCCGAGCCTCTACGAGCAGGCCAGGGTCAAGGTCATGGGGCTGGACGCCGGCACCGTGGAGAAGATCACCATCGAGGGCGACAAGGTCAGGGTGGACATGTCGGTCTACCCCGAGATCCCGCTGCCGGACGACGTGAAGGCCGTCGTCGCCCCGCAGAACACCCTGGGCGAACGCAACGTCGTCCTGTACCCGCCGTGGAAGCCCGGCAAGCCGAAGATCGCCCCCGGCGCGGTCATCCCGCTCGGGCGCACCGACCTGCCCGTGGAGATCGACGACGCCCTCGACGCCTTCACCAAGCTGACCGAGGCCCTCGACTCCGACAAGCTCGGCGACGTGGCCGGCGACCTGGCCGACGGCGTACGGGGCCGCGGCAAGACCATCAACAACGCGCTGGCCGACACCGCGAAGCTGACCGGCACGCTCGCCGCCCAGGACAAGCAGCTCATCGACCTGGCCAAGGGCCTGAACAGGCTGGCCACCAGCCTCAACGAGCGGGAGGGCCAGGTCACCAAGACCATCGACGCCTTCGCCGAGGCCAGCGCCACGCTGGCGGAGGAGCGCCGGCGGCTGCGCGGGTTCGTCGCCGGCATGGCCGAGTTCGTACGGCGGGGCGACGTGCTCATCGAGGCCTACCAGGAGCGCCTGCCCCAGGGCGTCGCCACGCTGTCGGAGATGGTGCTCACCGTGCGCGCCAACAGCGAGCAGCTCGCCCAGGCCATCAAGGGCGCCGCCGACTTCGCCGACGTGGTCGTCGACGCCTGGGACAAGGAGCAGCACGTCCTCAAGATCCGCGTCGTGCTCAACGCGATGACCAGGGCGTGGCTGGCGCCCCTGTTCGAGTCGCTCAACCTGCCCAGGATGAGCTGCCTGCCGGGCGGCCTGAGCAACTGCCCCTACGAGCGAGGGAGCCGATGAGAGTCAGACACGCCGCGCTCGCCCTGGCCCTGACCACCTCGGGTTGCACGCTGCAGACGGTCGGCGCGACGCAGGGCGAGCTGACGCTGTCGGCGACCTTCTCCGACGTGCAGAGCCTGGTGGTCGGCCACAGCGTGCAGATCTCCGACGTCAGGGTCGGCACGGTCACCGACGTCCGGCTCGACGGCTACCGGGCCAGGGTGACGATGGCCATCCAGGAGGACAAACGGGTCCCCACCGGGACCAGCGCCACGGTGGCCAAGACCTCGATCCTCGGCGAGAACTACGTGCTGCTCACCCTGCCCAAGGGCAGGACCATGGCCACCGGGCCCTTCCTGCCCAGCGGCGCGACGATCACCGACACCAGCGTCGAGCCCGACATCGAGCAGGTCACCGCCAAGGCGGGCCCGCTGATCGAGGCGCTCGGCGCGCAGGACGTCAACGCCGTCCTCGACGCCGCCGCCACCGCCTTCGACGGCAAGGGCGACGACCTCAACCGGCTGATCAGGCAGACCGCGCAGGTCACCGACAGCTACGCGGCCGCCAGGACCGAGATCGCGGCCACGATCGAGGGGCTGGCCGCGCTCGGCGACCAGCTCGCCAAGGGCAGCAAGGAGCTCGACCGGCTGCCCGGCACGCTCGCCGCCGCCACCGACCGGGTCAAGCACGGCCGCAAGCACATCAAGAAGGCGATCGTCGCGCTGACGAAACTGGCGAAGGAGGCCAATGTCACGGTCTACCCGCGCCACGCCGCCCGGCTGCGTACGCTGCTGCGGGAGGTGGACGCCATCAGCGCGTCGATGCTGCGCGGCAAGGAGGACCTCAAGACGCTGGTCACCAGGATGCAGGCCTACATCGACCTCCCGCCGATCACCGTCAACGGCCAGGTGCTCATCTACATCTGGCTGAAGGGCCTGCTGCTGCCGAAGAACAAGGGCGTCATCCCGAACCGGCCCGACGTCGACCCCGGCCCGCAGCCCAACCGCAAGGACGACTTCCGGCTGCTGTGGGAGCCGCCGCGATGAGACCCCGCATCTACCTCAACCTGGGCTTCTTCGCGCTGCTCGGCGTCGTGATGACGGTCTGGGCGTTCAGCACGATCATCAAGCTCGACGTGATCACCCAGCCGTACCGGATCACCGCCGAGTTCGTCTCCTCCCCCGGCCTGGTGCGCGGCTTCGACGTCGCCTACCTGGGCGTCCGCGTCGGCAAGATCGGCGACGTACGGCTCGCGCCCGGCAAGATCGTCGTGGGGCTCGACATCGACAGGGAGATCAGGCTGCCCAGAGCCAGCACCGCCGAGGTGCGGCGCAAGTCGGCCATCGGCGAGCCGTACGTGGAGCTGACCCCGCCCGAGACCGGCGTGAACGGGCCCTCGTTCGCGCCGGGCGACGTGATCCCGGTGCGCAGGACGAGCGTGCCGCTCGACTACAAGGAGCTGTTCGAAGGCGTGGGCAAGCTGCTCAACGCGGTCCCCGCCAAGGACGCCAAGACGGTCACCCACGAGCTGGCGGTGGCCCTGGACGGCCGCGCGCCCGCGATCAGGAGCATCATCGACGACGCCCACGGGCTGACCGACACCCTCGCCGACAACTCCAGGACCCTCGACGAGCTGGCCGTCCAGCTCACCCGGCTGACCGGCACCCTGGCCGGCCGCAGGGAGAAGCTTGCCTCGGGCATCTCCGACCTGGCGACCGTGACCGGCTCGCTGCGCGAGTCGCGCAAGGACCTGCACGCCTTCCTCGACCACGGGCCCGGCGTGTTCGGGCAGATCGACACCCTCATCAGGACGGCCAGGCCCGGCCTGTCGTGCACGCTCACCGCCGCGGGCCTGCCGCACCGGCCGGCCTTCTCCGCCGCGACCGAACGCGACGTCCACCACCTGCTCAGCGTCGTGCCGACCGCGCTCAGCCTGACCGACGACATCAGCGACAAGCGCCCGGACGGCACCGTGTACGGCAGGACGACGTTCATCTTCAGCGTCCCCGGCGGCCCGCAGCCCGCCGAGGAGTACGAGAAACCGATCGGGCCGCCGAGGATGGCGCCGCTGCTGGAGTGCCCGAAGCACGCGCCGGTCACCACGGTCGACTTCACGGCGGACCGGGGCCCGCACGAGGACGAGGACGCCCCGACGACCGCACCGGAGACCGGCACCGCCCCGCAGGAGTCCGCACCCGACACCGAGCCCGCCGACACCCCGGCCGGCACCCCGGCCGACACCCCGGCCGACACGGACGCCACGACGGGCGCGGACAAGACCGGCGCCGACGCCAGTCCCGGCACCGACGGCGATACCGGATCGGATGGCGACGCCGGTGAGGCTCTGCCGCGGGACGCCGACCCGGCCGCCTCGGCCGCCGAGGGCGCGGCACCCACGGCTGCCGCCTCCCAGAACCTCGCACCGCTCGTCGTCGCGATCCTGCTGGCCCTCGTCGTCTGCGGCGGGGTGCTGGGCTGGATCGCGGTGGGACGGTCCTCTCGCCGCCGCGGAACGGAGTGACGACACATGACCACCAAGCAGTCCCTCGCCGAGGAGACGACCCGAGAGGAACCGGAGGCCGACATCTCGGGAACCGAGACCGCGCAGCCCGATGTCCCGGAGACCGGTCCCTCGACGACCGACGCCCCGAAGGCCGACGTCCCCGAGGACGCGGCGACCCCGAAGGCACAGACCCCAGAGGCACAGACCCCAGAGGCACAGACTTCGGGGGCACAGACTCTGGGGGCACAGGCTCCGGGGGCACAGGCTCTGAAGGCACCGGCCTCGAGAACCAACGGTCCGGAGGGCGAGGGTTCGGAGGCCGTCGATCCACCGCCCGTCGCCTCCAAGACCGCGAGCACCGCGGCCGGGGACGCCACCGGGGACGCCGGGGACGCCGGGGACGGGGGTGCCGGCCGTACGGGTGGAGGACGTGGCGCGCGGTGGCGTGGTGTGGCGATCGGCGCGGTGCTGGCGCTGGTGCTGGCCACGGCGGGCGCGACCGCGGTGCTCCAGTGGATCAGCGCCGGCCGTCTCCAGGACCGGCTGGCCCCGCTGGAGCACGACCGCCTCCTGCGTCTGGAGGTGTCGGGCGCCGCCGGCGCGTTCGCCACCACCCTGCTCAGCTACGACTACAAGGACCTGCAGACCACTCGCGGCAAGGTCATCGCGATGACCGCGGGCGACTTCCTGGCCACCTACGACGAGGCGTTCGGCGGCCCGATGGAGCAGGTCATCGTCAAGCTGGAGGCCGTCTCCAAGGCGACGGTCCGCGAGGTGTACCTGTCCGAGCTGGACGACGCCTCCGCCAAGGCGCTGGTCTCGGTGGACCAGCAGGTCACCAGCAAGGAGGCGGTGCGCAACGTCCTCGGCACACACCTGAAGCTGGTCATGATCAAGCAGAAGGGCGTGTGGAAGGTCAGCGACGTCACCGTCCTCGGCGCGGCCAAGGAGACCGAGACCAAGCTCGACAAGAAGGGCTAGGACCATCCCCCTCCCGACCTCTAGGCTGGGCGGATGCGTGATCCTCTGGCGATGGGCGGACCGGTCGAGGAGATCACCGGTTCGGAGGGGTGGCTGACCGGTGCCGAGCGGGAGCGTGCCGCCAGGTTCGTCCGCGAGGCGGACCGGCGCGCATTCGTGGCCGCCCACCTCCTCGTACGGCACTGCGCCGCCGCCTACCTCGACCTGCCGCCCGACCGGGTCACCCTGCTGCAGCACTGCGACGTGCACGGCGCCGGGCACGGCCGGCCGTACCTGGAGGGGCATCCCGAGCTGGGTGTCAGCCTCAGCCACACCCACGGCTACGTCTGCGCGGCGGTCGGTGAGGGGAAGGTCGGCGTCGACGCCGAGCGGGTGGCCGACGGGCCCCTCGACGAGGCTCTGGCCGGGCAGGCGCTCACCGGCAGGGAGCGCGCGCTGGTCACCGGCAACGCGGACCTGATCAGGATCTGGGCGCGCAAGGAGGCGCTGGTCAAGCGCGGCGAGCTGACCCTCGACCGGTTGGGCGAGGTGGACCTGTCGGAGCTGGCGGCGCTGGAGCGGCAGGAGTGGCGGGGCCGTCATCTGCTGGAGTGGACGGCGCCCGGGTCGGTGCTGGTGACGGTTATCACCGACCGTCCTGCCGTCCGGATACCGGCGAAATAGGGTCGTCGTGCGTTTCCGCGGTCAGGCCCTCGTCGTCCCCGCCCCTGCGCGGGCAGGCGTTTGGGGTGCGACGCGGTCGTGAGCGCCGCCGGAGAGGTAAATTGGGATCATGAGCACGCCTCGCTGGCTTACCACGACAGAACAGCGCGCTTGGCGTGCCCACCTCGCCGTGCACAAGCTCCTCATGCACCGCCTCGGCATCGACCTGCAGGAGTTCGGCCTGTCGGTGAACGACTACGAGATCCTCGTCAACCTCTCCGAGTCTCCGGGCAAGCGCATGCGCATGAGCGACCTCGCCGACGCCACGATCCAGTCGCGCAGCCGCCTGTCGCACCAGATCTCCCGGATGGAGGCGGCCGGCCTGGTCACCAGGGAGGACTGCGCCGACGACCGGCGTGGCACCTTCGCGGTGCTGACGGACGACGGGTGGGCCACGATGCAGCGCGTCGCGCCGTTTCACGTCCAGAGCGTCCGCGACCATTTCGTCGACCTGCTGACCGACGACCAGCTGCAGGCGCTCGAACAGGCCTACAACCCGATTCTCGAGCACCTCAAGAGCCTGCGCTGAGCGCTACGATCCGGGCATGCTGCGAAAGCTCCTCCTCGTCGTCCTCGCGCTCGCGCTGACGGCCTGTGCCGGCCAGGAGACCCTGCCGCCGGGCCCCGAGCTGGTGAAGAAGTCGGCGGCGGCGATGAAGGCGGTGACCAGCGCCTCGTTCGCGATCACGACGGACGGCGCGCCGAAGATCCAGCTGAAGCGGGCCGACGGCAGGCTGACCGCGACCGGCGAGGCCGATGGCACGTTGCAGGTCCTTCTCATGAACAGCCTGCAGGAGTTCAGCTTCGTGGTGGTCGGCGACACCGTCCATTTCAAGGCCATGACGGGCGGCTACCAGAAGCTGCCGAAGCGGCTGCTGATGGCGGGCGTGGGCTACGACCCGTCGACGCTCCTCGATCCGGACACCGGCATCTCCTCCCTCCTCGGCGGGCTCGGTGACCCGGTCACGGAGGCGGAGGAGGACGGCTCCTACCGCGTCGCGGCCACCTTCCCCGGCAGGACGATGGGCACGCTGGTCCCCGGCGTCACCTCCGACATCAAGGGCAAGCTCTGGATCGACGCCGCCTCCAGCCGGCTGAACCGGATCGACCTGCCGCTCGACGGCGGCTCCGTCACCGTGACGCTGGCGGACTACGACGCCCGCTTCACCATCACTCCGCCCGCCGGATGAGCCTGCGCCGCAGCGTCGCCCTCGGGGTCGGCGGCACCGCCGTTCTGCTGGCCGCCCTCGACGCCTACGTGGTCGTCACCGTCCTGATCGGCATCGCCCAGGACGTCGGCGTCCCCGTCAACCGGCTGGAGCGGGCCACCCCGGTGGTCACCGGGTTCCTGCTCGGCTACGTGGCCGCGATGCCGCTGCTGGGCCAGCTGTCCGACAGGTACGGCAGGCGTCCCCTCATCCACGCCTGCCTGGCCTGCTTCGCGCTCGGCTCGGTCCTGACCGCGCTGGCGGCCTCCCTGCCGATGGTCGTGGCCGGCCGTACCGTGCAGGGCATCGCGGGCGGCGCGCTGCTGCCGATCACGATGGCGCTGGTCGGCGACCTGTGGGAGGACGACGAGCGGCCCGTGGCGCTCGGCGCCGTGGGGGCGGCGCAGGAGCTGGGCAGCGCGCTGGGCCCGCTCTACGGCGCGGTCGTGGCTCTGCTGCCCGCTTTCACGCTGTTCGGCGTGGACCTGGGCGGCTGGCACGCGATCTTCTGGCTGAACGTGCCGCTGGCCGGACTGGCGGCGGTCGCGGTCCAGCGGACCGTCCCGCCCTCGGCCACGGGCGGCGGCAGGGTCGACGTGACGGGCGGCGCGCTGCTGGCCGTCGCGCTCGGGCTGCTGGTGGCGGGGCTGTACAACCCCGATCCGGCCAAGGCCGTCCTGCCCGCCTGGGGCCCGGCGTTGATCGGCGCCGGCCTGCTGGTCGGGGCGACGTTCGTGTGGTGGGAGATCCGCTCACCGGTCCGGCTGCTGGATCTCACCGGTGTCGCCAAGCGGCCGCTGCTGGCCACGCTCGGCGTCAGCTTCCTGTCGGGCGCGGCGCTGCTGGTCACGATGGTGTTCGTGCAGCTGGCCGCGCAGACGCTGTTCGGGGCCGACGCGCTGGGCGGGGCGCTGACACTGGCCTGGTTCCTCGGCGCGCTGGTGGCCGGCGCGCTCGCCGGCGGCCTGCTGACCCGCAGGTACGGCGAGCCGCCGGTCATGGCGGCGGGCCTGGTGGTGGCGACGGCCGGCTACTGGCTGCTGTCGGGCTCGCTCACCGGCCCGCTCGAGCTGGTGATCGCCGGCGCCGGGCTGGGCGTGGTGATCGCGCCCGTCTCCTCCGCCGCGTTGCGCGTCATGCCCGCCGCCCAGCACGGCGTCGCCTCCGCCGCGGTCGTGGTGGCCAGGATGATGGGCATGCTGATCGGCATCGCCGCGGTGTCGGCGTGGGGGTTCTACCGTTTCCAGTCGCTGACGGCCGACCTCGACACCCCGCTGCCGCTCGGCGTCGACGCGGCGACCTACGCCCGGCAGCTGGCCGACTACACCGCGAAGGTGCAGGCGGCGCTGCGGACCGAGTACAGCGAGATGTTCGTGGCGACCGCCGCGCTGTGCGTGCTCGGCGCGGCGGTCGCCCTGCTGGTCAGGGTGCGAGCCGGTGCAGGTCTCGCGGGAAGAGCGTCGCGGACCTGACGTTGGCGGCCCCCGTCAGCCTGGCGGTCCAGCGTTCCAGGCCGATCGCGAAGCCGCCGTGCGGCGGCATGCCGTGCGCGAACGCCGACAGGTAGCCCTCGTACGGCCCGGTGTCGCCGCCCAGCGCGGCGAGGTAGTCGGCGTGCCGGTGCAGCCGCTGCCCTCCGGTGACCAGCTCCAGGCCTCTGAACAGCAGGTCGAAGCCGTTGGAGTAGCCGGGCCGCTCCGGGTCGGGATGGGTGTAGAAGGGCCGCTTGGCCATCGGATAGCCGGTGACGAACAGGAACTCCGAGCCGTGCTCGCGCAGCGCCCACTCCGACAGCCACCGCTCCTGCGCGGGTGACAGGTCGGGTTCGTCCTCGCCGGTCAGCGCCTGCGCCTCGGTGAAGTGGATCGCGGGGATCTCCTGCGGCACCTCGGGGAGCGTGACGCCCAGCGTCTCGACGGCCTGGGCCGCGCGCCGCCGTACCTCCTCGGTCATGCCGGCGATCGC
Source organism: Nonomuraea sp. NPDC003754 (assembly GCF_053605785.1). Classification (NCBI taxonomy): domain Bacteria; kingdom Bacillati; phylum Actinomycetota; class Actinomycetes; order Streptosporangiales; family Streptosporangiaceae; genus Nonomuraea; species Nonomuraea sp. NPDC003754. The sequence continues at coordinate 181,561 of NZ_JBSGJX010000016.1, read as the reverse complement.
CTCCCGCAGCACGGCCATCACGTCGCGGTGGTCGCGCACGAAGCCCAGCTCGGCGTCGAGCGAGGTGTACTGGGCCAGGTGGCGGGCGGTGTCGTGGGGTTCGGCGCGGAAGACGGGGCCGACCTCGTAGACCCGCTCGAACACCCCGACCATCGCCTGCTTGTAGAACTGCGGCGACTGGGCCAGGTAGGCGGGCCGGCCGAAGTAGTCGATGCCGAAGACGTCGGCGCCCGACTCGGTGGCCGAGGCGACGATCTTCGGCGTGTGGATCTCGGTGAAGCCGAGGGCGTCCAGCGCCGACCGGAATCCCGCCACGCCGGCCGCGGCGATCTCGAACGGCGCGCGCAACGCCGGGTGCCGCAGCGCGACGGGCGCGTGGTCGAGGACGGTGGGCAGCGACGCCGGGACCCCCGGCCGGTACAGGTCGAACGGCGGTGCGACGGCGGGCTCGGCCAGCACGGCGATCTCCGGCGACGTCAGCTCGACGCCGCCGGGCGCCTGCGGGTTGACCGTGACCGTGCCGGTGACCTCGACGACGCTCTCCTCCACCGGCAGGTCACCCGAGGTGACCGCCTGCGTGAGACCCGCGCGGTCGCGCACGATGAGAAACGAAACGGACTTCAGCTGCCGCCGGCGGTGCACCCACCCGGCGACCTTCACTCGTTGCCCGGCATGCTCGGCGAGCTCTGCCGACAGGACACGAGAGATCATCACAACTCCTTGAGCCGCATGATCCCTTGGGGACGCGGGGGAGAAGGGAACTCCCGGTGCCACCGCGCCTTCGCCGCCTCGTGAGCGGCCTCATCCGACCCTGTGACGGAGGTCAACCCGGCGGGGCATTTCCTCCCCGCACTCAGGAGTGTCTTCGCCCGGGGTCGCGGGACCGCCTTTCCAGCTTCCGGCGGCTCTCTCGGCCGTTGACGATCCGGGTTACTCGTCTCCCTCAACGTGTTGCGCAGGAGAGTACCACGCGTTACCGGACAGCTGAGTATGGGCCTACTCATGCCCGGCCGGGTGTCTCAGGCGCAGCATGGCAGGACCGATCCACCCCGAGGAGCACGACATGCGCAAGGTTCTGGTCGTCTGCACCGTGGTCCAGCTCGCCCTCGTCGTCCTGCAGTTCTACCTGGCCACCTACGGCGCCTTCGAGACGCCGAGGCCCGCCGACCCGGACGCGGCGGCCATCAACTGGCACGTCGCCAACGGCTTCATCGTCATCCCCGCCGTCGCCCTGATCACGACGATCATCGCGGCCATCGCGCGGGCGCCGGGCAAGGTGATCGCCGCCGGCGCCGCGCCGATCGTGCTGGTCGCCGTCCAGATGTTCGTGCTGTTCCCGCTGGCCGAACTGGCCGGCGCGACGATGGACAGGACCACGCCCGCGAGCCTGTTCGTCCTGGGCTTCCACGCCGTCGTCGGCGTGCTGCTGCTCGGCGTGGCCATCTCGGCGTCGCGGGGCGCGCGGGCCCACGCCCGGGCGGTCGCCGTCCCGGCGGTGTGAGCACGACCGCGCCGATCTCGTCCCGGACGCGACCACGCCGGTCTCTGGACCGGTCTCCTGGAGTCTCCTGGAGTCTCCTGGAAAGGCGAAGCGCCCCCCTCCTGGGCGGAGAGGGGCGCGGGCCGGGCGGCGGCCTACTTTTTGACCGGGGCGCCCTTCTTCTTCTCGCGGATCTTCATCGTCACCTCGATCGGCGAGCCCGCGAACCCGAACTCCTCGCGGATGCGCCGCTCGATGAAGCGCCGGTAGGTGTCCTCCAGCCATCCCGAGGTGAACAGCACGAACTTGGGCGGCTCGGTCGACGCCTGCGTCGCGAAGAGGATCTTCGGCTGCTTGCCGCCCCGCACCGGCGGCGGTGTCTGCTGGACCAGCTCGGTGAGGAAGGCGTTGAGCCGTGCCGTCGGCACGCGGGTGGACCACGAGTCGAGCGCCTTCTCGATCGCCGGGACCAGCCGGTCCATGTGGCGGCCGGTCTTGGCGGAGATGTTGACCCGCAGCGCCCACGGCGTGCGGACGAGCTGCCGGTCGATCTCCTTCTCCAGGTAGTAGCGCCGGTCCTCGTCGACCAGGTCCCACTTGTTGAAGGCCACGACCATCGCCCGGCCCGACTCGATGACCAGGCCGATGATGCGCAGGTCCTGCTCGGTCAGCGGCTGGGAGGCGTCGATCAGCACGATCGCCACCTCCGCCTTCTCCAGCGCGGCGCGGGTGCGCATCGCGGCGTAGAAGTCGGCCCCCTGCAGCTCCCTGTCACGCCTGCGGATGCCGGCGGTGTCGACGAAGCGCCAGGTGGTGCCGCCGAGGTCGATCAGCTCGTCGACCGGGTCGCGGGTGGTGCCGGCCATCGGGTCGACCAGCACCCGCTCCTCGCCCGCCAGCTTGTTCAGCAGGGACGACTTGCCGACGTTGGGCTTGCCGAGCAGCGCCACCCGGTGGGGGCCGCTCGCCTGGCCGAAGGTCTGCTCGGGAGTCTCCGGCAGCGCGTCGAGCACCACGTCCAGCAGGTCGCCGGAGGAGCGGCCGTGCAACGCCGAGACGGGGTACGGCTCGCCGAGGCCGAGCGACCACAGCGCGTGCGCCTCCAGCTCCATCTGCTGGTTGTCGACCTTGTTGGCGACCAGGATGACCGGCTTGCCGGAGGCGCGCAGCACGCCGCCGACGATCTCGTCGGCGTCGGTGGCGCCCACGACGGCGTCGACCACGAACACGATCACGTCGGCCAGCTCGACCGCGACCTGGGCCTGCTCGGCGATGCGCAGGTTCATGCCGGTGGCGTCCGGGTCCCAGCCGCCGGTGTCGACGACGGTGAAGCGCCTGCCGCGCCAGTTCGCGTCGTAGGTGACGCGGTCGCGGGTCACGCCCGGCACGTCTTCGACGACCGCCTCCCGGCGGCCGATGATGCGGTTGACCAGCGTCGACTTGCCGACGTTCGGCCGGCCGACGATGGCCACCACCGGCAGCGCCACCTGCTCGTCGGCGCTGTGGTCAGGGATCCGCATGTCGGCGAGCTCGGCCTCGATCCAGCCGGAGTCGTCGTACTCCCCCGTAGTCACGTGTCTCGTTCCTTTGAGTACCGCACCTGGCCTCAGGCGCGCTCGGTGTATGGGCGCGGCCGAGCTAGGACTCGTCCTGGCTCGATCGCTCCCTGATCAGCCTCAGCACCTCCGCGATGACCTGGTCGAGGTCGAGCGGCGTGGTGTCGATCTCGACGGCGCCATCCGCCATCGAGAGAGGGTCGGTCTTCCGTGTCGAGTCAAGAGAATCGCGCCTGGCCATCGCGGCGCGCTGCGCCTCCACCGTGGTGGTGTCCGGGACGCCCGTCTCGACGTTGAGCTCCGCCGTACGGCGCAGCGCCCTGGCGTCGGCGCTGGCGGTCAGGTAGACCTTGAGCGTGGCGTCGGGTGCGACCACGGTGCCGATGTCACGGCCCTCGACCACGATGTCACCCTTGCCGATGATCTCCCGCTGCATCTCCACGAGCCTGGCCCGCACGTCGGGCACGGCGGCCACCAGCGACACCGCGCCGGTCACCTCCTGGCTCCTGATCGGCCCCGCCACGTCGACGCCGTCGACGTGGATGGTGGGGTCGTCGGGGTCGGTGCCCGAGACCAGCGAGGGCTCGCCCGCGCGGGCCGCGATCGCCGCAGGGTCGGTCAGGTCGACGCCCCGCTGGAGCATCCACCAGGTGATCGCGCGGTACATCGCCCCGGTGTCCAGGTATCGCAGCCCCAGCGCGCGGGCCACCCCGCGCGACGCGCTCGACTTACCCGACCCCGAAGGCCCGTCCATGGCGACGACCAGAGCGGTCACGGCCTCTCCCTCTTCACGTTTTCCCAACCTCAAGAGGCTACCGCCTTATGCCCATGCGGACAGACACGGAGCGGCGCGGGACGGCGACGGGATCGGTCCGGCGCTCAGGCCGCGCCCGTGTCGGCGACCCAGCTGCCGTGGAAACCGAGGGGGACGCGGGCGGGCAGGTGCACGGTGGCGACCGGCTCGCCGGTGAAGTCCTGGGCGGAGAGGATCAGCAGGTCGGTGGCGCCCCTGCCGGGGTCGTTGACGAAGGCCATGACGTAGCCGTCGTCCTCGGCCACGCCGCCCTGGGAGGGCACGAAGACGGGCTCGCCCGCGGCGACGCCCCTGGGCAGCTCGCGTGTCTCCTGCGTGCCGGCCGCCAGGTCGTGCTTGATGAGCGCGTTGCCGAACGCGGTGTCGGGCAGGTCCTCCAGGTCGCTGTCGCCGGGGTAGACGAGGTCGGCCAGGTCGTCGGCCGCGGCGGCGTAGCCGTACCGGTAGGGGAGGGAGGTGAGCCGCTCGTCGGCGCGGGGGAACTCCTGCGCCCGGTCGTCGAGCCTGGTCTCGGTGACCTTGTCCGAGGTGAGGTCGAGCGTGAACCTGTCGAGCGTGGGCACGCCGCCCAGGTCGAGCCGGGCGTCGACGAACCTCTTGGGGTAGCGCACCACGTCGATGACCACCTGGTCACCGTCGTCGTAGGCGTTGAGGGTGTGGAAGATCCAGCACGGCTCCACCTCCAGCCAGCGCACCGAGCCGCCGCCGTCCTTCGGCAGCAGCCCGATGCGCGCGGGGTGGTCGTCGTTCCAGCTGTACGGCAGCGGCACCCCCCTGGCCGCGTGGTCCATGCTGAAGGTGACGGGCAGGTCGTAGATCACCACGTAACGCTGGGTCAGCGCCAGGTCGTGGACCATCGGGGCGTCGGCCACCGGGATGTCGACGGTCCTGCTGACCCTGCCCTGCGGGTCGATGACCACGTGCTGGTGGTGGTCCCAGCCGAAGTAGTAGGCGATGGCGTGCAGCTCGCCGGTGTGCGGGTCGAGCTTGGTGTGGGCGGCGTAGCCGCCGGGCAGCGTGCCGCCGAAGTCGCACGGGCCGACCGTGTCGAGCTCGTAGGTCAGCTCGTACGGCCGGCCGCCCGCCTCCACCGTCGCGAACGTGCGCCCCGCGTGGCCGATGACGTGGGTGTTGGCGGCGAAGTCGAAGTCGGCGTGGACGGGCCCCGGACGCGGCTCCTCCCCCAGGCGCGTGGCCACGTCGGCGCTGCGGACCCACCGGTTGCGGTACCACTCGGCCCTGCCGTCGCGCAGCCGTACCCCGTGGACCATCCCCTGGCCGAGGAACAGGTGCGCGGCGGCGGGGTCGTCGAGGCCGAGCGGGTTGGGCCCGTTGCGCAGGTAGCGGCCCGACAGCTCGGCGGGGACGCGCCCGGTGACGGGCAGGTCGAAGGCGGTGATCTCCTCCGCGACGGGGGCGAAGCCGCCCCTGAAGGGGGTGGTCATGACGGTGTCCTCTCGTCGGGCGGGCCGGGCAGGAACGGGGTGAGCACCGAGGCGCACAGCGTGACGAAACGCCGTTCGGCCTCGACCGGGCCGAAGTGCCCGGACAGTTCGAGGCTGGTCGCGCCGTGCGCGGCCATCCAGAGCAGGTCGGCGATCTCCTGGGCGTCGCCGCGCAGCTGTCCCGCCTCCAGGCAGGACGCCACGTCGGCGTACAGGATGTCGAAGGCCCTGCGGCCCGCGGCCAGCGCGGCGGCGTCGGGCACGAACCCGGGCAGCGCCCCCTGGAACATCACCCGGTAGTACTCGGGCTCGGCGAGGGCGTAGGCGCGGTAGGCGGCCCCGCACTCGTGCAGCCTGGTCAGCGGGTCGGCGGAGGTGCGACCGGTCCGCAGGGCGCGCTCGAACCTGGCGAAGCCCTCCAGCCAGAGCGCCTCCTCCAGCCCCTCCTTGGCGCCGAACAGCGTGTAGATCACCTTCGTCGAGCAGCCGACCGCGCCCGAGATCCGGCGCACGGTCAGCGCCCCAGGCCCTTCGGCGACGAGCAGATGGGTGGTGGCGTCGAGGATCGCGGCCCGGACGGCCTCCTGCCCGACCTGCTGTGCCTCGCTGTATGCCGTCATGGTCGGTAACGCCGTTTCTCTGCGGTAACGCTGTTACCGTCTTTGTACGCGCGCCCGCGCCACGCGTCAAGGGAGCGTTCCCGGATAGAACTCCCCCATGAGCAACGATCGGGTGACCGTGGTCGTCGCGACGAGGGACCGGCGCGAGTCGCTGGCCAGGACGCTGCCCCGGCACCCCGGGCCCGTCGTCCTGGTCGACAACGGCTCCGCCGACGGCACCGCCGCCTTCGTCCGCCACACCTTCCCCCACGTGCGGGTCGTGGAGGCGGGACGCAACCTGGGCGCTCCCGCGCGCAACCTCGGCGTACGGCTGGCGGCCACCCCCTACGTGGCCTTCGCCGACGACGACTCCTGGTGGGCCCCCGGCGCGCTCGACCGGGCCGCCGACGTGCTCGACGCCCACCCGCGCCTGGCGGTGCTGGCCGCCCGCGTGCTCGTCGGACCGGAGGAGCGCACCGACCCGGTCAGCGCCGTCATGGCCCGCTCGCCGCTGCCCGGCTCCGCCGGACCCGGCGTACTCGGCTTCCTGGCCTGCGGCGCGGTGGTGCGCAGGCGGGCCTACCTGGAGGCGGGCGGCTTCGACGACGTGATCTTCTTCTTCGGGGAGGAGGAACGGCTCGCGGTGGACCTGGCCGCGCGCGGCTGGGAGCTGGCCTACGTGGCCGACGTCGTGGCCCACCACCACCCCTCCCCCGCCCGCGACCCGCACGGGCGCAGGGCGCTGGCCGCCCGCAACGCCGTCCTGACCGCGGTGCTGCGCCGGCCCTGGCCCGTCGTCGCCCGCACGGTGCTGCGCGCTGCCGCCGCCGGCGCCGCCGGTCGGGCCGGGCTGCGCGCCGCGGTACGGCGGCTGCCGCGCGCGCTGGCCCTGCGGCAGGAACTGCCGCGCGACGTGGAACGGGCCCGTGTGCTGTTGGAACGCCGCCCCTGACCCGTTACCCGCCGCCCGCCTCGGGTACGCGCCCCTCATGGGGAACACACCGGATCCGATCCAGCTGCAGAAGCACCTGTCCGGGGTCGACTACCCCGCGAAACGGGACGATCTGGTGAAGGCAGCCCGCGAGCAGGGCGCCGACAAGGAGATGATCAAGGCGCTGGAGTCCATTCCCGACCGCGAGTACGACGGCCCCAACGCCGTCAGCCAGGCGGTCGCCCAGAAGTGACCAGGACGGCGCTCTCCTAGGGAACCTGCCAGCCGCGTTCCTGCAGGGCCTGGTTCAGGACGGCGACCGCGTCCGGCTGCACCGACAGCTCGGCCAGGCCCAGCGGCAGGCCGGGCGCGTGCTCGAGCCTGACGTCCTCGACGTTGACGCCCACCTCGTCGCAGATCTGGAACAGCCTGGCCAGCTGGCCGGGCCGGTCACCGATGACCACCTGGACGACGGCATAGGCCGCCGCGGGCCCGCCGTGCTTGCCGGGGATCCTGCCGTGGCCGACCACGCCCCGCTTGAGCAGTTCGGTCACCTCGGGGCCGGCGCCGTCGTCGCCCGCGGCCATGGCCCGCAGCGCGGTGGCGGCGTCGGCCAGGTCGCGCGAGACCGCCTCCAGCACCTCGGCCACCGGGGCGGCGTTGCCCGACAGGATGCCCAGCCACAGGCCGGGGTCGCCGCCGGCGATCCTGGTCACGTCGCGCACACCCTGGCCGGCCAGCCCGAGCGTCACGTCCGAGGCCTCGGCCAGGCGGGCGGCCACCGCCGAGGCGGCCACGTGCGGGGCGTGCGAGACGACCGCCACGGCCCTGTCGTGGTCTTCGGCCGCCACCTCGACCGGGTTGGCCCCGCACAGCTCGATGAGGGCGAGCACGGCCTCCCTGGCCTCCGGCGCGGCCTCGGGGGTCGGGCACAGCGCCCACGGCCGCCCGAGGAACAGGTCGGCCCTGGCCGCGCCGGGGCCCGCCTTCTCCCTGCCCGCCATGGGGTGCGAGGCGACGTAGGTGCTCAGGTCGCAGCCGAGCCCGGCCGCCTCGGCGATCGGCCTGGCCTTGACGCTGGCGACGTCGGTGTAGAAGCGGGCCGCGTCACGCTGCTGCAGGCCGCGCAGCTCACTGGCCACATGGCCCGGCGGGACGGCGACCACCGCGAGGTCGACCGGGTCGCCCAGGCGCCATTCCTGGCCCGCGCCCATCTCCCTGGCCAGCCGTACGGCGCCCAGGTCGCGGTCGGCCAGCAGCACGGTCACGCCGCGCTGGCGCAGCGCCAGTCCGATCGACGTGCCGACCAGGCCGGTGCCGAGGACGAGGACGGTGTCGAGCTTCACCGTGTCCACTTTCTCCGTGTCCATTCTCACTGCGCGATTGTCAGGTGCGCGTCACGCGATCACGACCCCGCGTGTCCACGCGCGGTCGTCACTGCGCGATGTCCTGCCGCAGCACGGTCGCGCCGCGCAGGTAGACGTGCTGGATCTCGCTGCGCGGACGGTCGCTCTGCACGTGCGCCATCAACCGGACCACGCGCGGCAGCGCGCCCGGCACGCCGATCTCGGTGCAGCAGATGAGCGGTACCTCATGGAAGCCGAGCTTACGCGCCGCGAGGGCGGGGAACTCGGCAGTGAGGTCGGGCGTCGCGGTGAACAGCACACTGATCACGTCGTCGGTGGTCAGCTGGTTGCGCTCCATGACCGCCGAGACCAGCTCGGTGGTCCCGCTGATGATCGCGTCGCGGTCGTTGGCCTCCACCTGGATCGCCCCGCGAATCGCCCGCACCATGTCAATCCCTCCATATGGTTCGGAGCCCGCACACATGTGCGCGGGCTCCAGCGTCCGGCCAGATTACAGCTTGACCGCCGCGTAGAGGTCGCCGACCTCCTTGAGGGTCAGCGCCCTGATCGTGCCCGGCTTGGTACGGCCCAGCTTGACCGGACCGAACTCGATCCTCGCCAGGTCGATCACACGGTGACCCGACTCCTCCAGCATGCGCCTGACGATGTGCTTGCGGCCCTCGTGCAGCACGACCTCCACCAGCGCCTGCTGCCCGTGCTCCTGGACGATCTCGAAGTGGTCGGCCTTGGCCAGGCCGTCCTCCAGCTCGATGCCCTTCTTGAGCCTGCGGCCCAGGTCGCGCGGGATGGGACCGGGCACCTTCGCCCAGTACTTCTTCTGCACGCCGTAGCTGGGGTGGGTCAGCCTGTTGGCCAGCTCGCCGTCGTTGGTGAGCAGCAGCAGGCCCTCGGTCTCGGTGTCGAGCCTGCCCACGTGGAACAGGCGGGGAGCCAGCTCCTGCACGTAGTCGGCCAGGCACGGGCGGCCCTGCGGGTCCTCCATCGTGGAGACCACGCCGATGGGCTTGTTCAGCGCGTAGTAGACAAGGTCGGGAGCGGTCGGGATGCGCTTGCCGTCGACGTGGATGACCTGCGTCGCGGGGTCGACCTTCGCGCCGAACCTCCGCACGACCTGGCCGTTCACGGTGACGCGGCCCTCGCCGATCATCTCCTCGCAGGCCCGCCTGCTGGCCACGCCCGCCTGGGCGAGCACCTTCTGCAGCCGCACGCCGCCCGGCACCTCGGTGGTGTCGCGCTCGTCGGCGTAGTCGTCGGGGTAGAAGTCACGGTCGCGGATGGGCTGGCGAGCCGACTTGAAGGCGTCGCGCGGCTTGCCGCCGCCGAACGACTGCGCCCTTCCGGTACGGCCCGCGCCGGCCTCGCGCTTGGGGGCGGGACGGCTGGAGACCCGGCCGATCGTCTGGGGCTCCTCGCGCCTGCCGTAGCGGGCCCGCGTGGAGCTCTCCCCGCGCCTGCCGACCCTGTCGGCCCTCAGGCCGGCACGGTCGTCACGGCCCGAGGCGCCGCGCTCCTGACGGTCACCGCCCTGGAAACCGGCCCGGTCGCCACCCTGGAAACCGGCCCGGTCGCCACCCTGGAAGCCGCGGCCGTCCCGGTCACGGAACCCACGGTCACCGCGGTCGCCGCGGTCACCACGGTTACCCCGGTCGCCGCCGAAGCCGCGGTCCGGGCGGTCGCCGCCGCCGGATCCACGCCCGTCACGGCCACCGCCGAACCCGCGGCCGCCGCGGTCACCGCCGAACCCGCGATCGCCGTAGCCGCGCTCGCGGGACCCGCGGCCTTCCCGGTCGCCGCCGCGGAACCCGCGGTCGTCACGGTCACCGCCGAACCGGCGGTCACCACGCTCACCACGCTCGCCACCGCCGGACCCGCGGCCCGGACGGTCGCCGGCACGGAAGCCGCGCTCGTCACGCTGGGCGCGGAAACCCCGCTCGCCCCGGTCCTGGCGGCCGGCGTCGCGGGAGCCGCGCTCGCCACCGCGGAAACCGCGGTCCTCACGAGAACCGCGGTCCTCACGGGCCCGGCCGTCCCGGTCGCCCCGCCCGTCGCGGAAACCCCGGTTGTCTCGGGCCTGATCGCCACGGTGACCCCCGCCGTCGCGGAAGCCGCGGTCCTCGCGCGGGCCGCCGTCGCGGAAGCCGCCACCGCGCTCGTCGCGGGACTGCGGCTTGCCGTACCTGGCACGGGAGCCGCCGCGGTCGGCGCGCATGGAGTCGCGGGAACCGCCGAAGCCGCCCCGGCTGTCGGATCCGGCACGGAAGTCGTCACGGCGGGAACCCCCGCCGAAGTCGTCGCGGCGGGGACCGCCACGAGAGTCGTCGCGGCGCGAGTCGCGCCTGTCGTCGGAGCGGTAGGCGGGACGCCCACTGCCGCCGCTCCTGGAGCTCGCGCCCCGGGAACCGCCGGTGCGTCCTCGACCGCGTCCATCACCGGACGGGGTGCTGCGCCTGTTGATCACTTCGTTGTCTCCTCAAGGTTTTCCACGTCGTCGGGCAGGAAGGGCGCGAGCTCGGGAAGCTCGTCGAGGCTCTTCAGGCCCAGTCGCTCCAAGAAGTAGGAGCTGGTCCGGTAGAGCACCGCCTGGCTCTCCGGATCGGTGCCGGCCTCTTCGACCAGCCCTCTGGCGACCAGCGTCCGCATGACGCCGTCGCTGTTGACGCCGCGCACGGCGGCGACACGGGCGCGGCTCACCGGCTGCCGGTAGGCCACGACCGCGAGAGTCTCCAGCGCGGCCTGGGTGAGCCGCGCCTGCTGGCCGTCGCGGACGAACCGCTCGACCAGCGGGGCGCAGTCGGCGCGCGAGTAGAACCGCCAGCCGCCTGCGACCTCCCTCAGATCGAAACCCCGCCCGGCACCGGAGTATTCCGCCGCCAGCGCATTCAGCGCGGCCTCGACCTCGTGGGTGGGGCGTTCGAGCACCTGGGCGAGGGTGATCGCGTCGACCGGCTCGTCGACGACGATCAGGATCGCCTCCAGCGCCGCGTTCAGATCCGGCGCGGCCGTACCGGGCTCGGGCTCGCCGGCGTCGAGGGGCGCGAAGTCCGCCTCGTCCGGGCGGGGCGGGTCATCGGCCGGCGACCCGACCAGGCCGGACGAACCCGTACCCGGGCTCGTCTCCCCGCCGTCACGGCCGGCACCCCGAACGGCACCGGACTCCCCCGCAGCCACATCCCCGACCTCCGCAGCGGCGAACTCATCCGCCGCCGCGCCCACGGCCGTCTCCGGAGCGGCTAGCTCGGCACCCGGAGCGCCGGACTCGACATCCGGAGCGGCGAAGTCGACACCCTGAGCGGCGAGCTCGGCCGCGACCGCCATGCGCTCGGCCTCCGGAGCGGCGGGCGCGCCATCCTCGGAACCGGTGTGCCCCCCGGGAACGTGCGCGGCCCCCAGGAGGCCGGGCGCGACCCGTGCCGCGGGAAGGCCCGGCCTGACCTGCGTCGCCGGAGGGCTGGATTCGACCGGCCCGGCCGGAAAGTCCGACGTGGCCCGCGCGACCGGAAGGACCGACGAATCCTGCCCGCCCGTACGATCCGGCTCGACCAGCCCCGCCGGGACGTCCCGCTCAGCGGACACCCCCGGCAGGTCAGGCCCGCCCTGGACCTCGGCAGGCTCCGGCTCGGCCCGCGCTGCCTGCGGCTCCGGCGCGTCCGGCGCCGCCGTCTGCGGGGCGGGGTCGTCCATGGGGGAGGCGGCCGCTGGGTCCGCCGGAGCGTCCTCGAGGTCGGCGCCGAAAGCGCCCGAACCCGGCAGGCCCGCCCACGCGGCCCCGCGCGGACGCTCGCGCCGGGGCGCCGGCGAGCCGTCGGCCCGACGCTCGGACGGCGACGGGCCCCTGGGAGCCCGGAACTCACTCATCAGCAGCCTTCTCCGCGCTCTCTTCGTAGTCGTCGCCCACCGCGACGTCTCCGTCGTCGGCTCCCGTCCAGGTCACGTGCAGATCGCCGAGGGGCTCCACCTGTTCGAAGCTGACAGCCGACTCCCTGAACAGCTCCAGCACGGCCAGAAAGCGGGCGATCACCTCGAAGGTGCCCTCGCAGTCGGCGACCAGCGTCCTGAACGTGGCCGTGCGCAGGTGCCGCAACCGCCGCACAAGGATAGCGGCTTGGTCCCTGACGCTGGCCAGCGGTTGGTAGATGTGCCCGACGCCGACGGTGGGCGGCAGCTTGGGCGTGAACGCCTTGGCAGCGATGCGCGCCAGCTGCTCGGGCCCGATGCCGAGGACCAGCTCCGGCAGCAGGTTGGCGAACTGCGGCTCCATCGGTACGGCCCGCGGGAACCGCAGCGACTCCTCCGCCATCAGCCCGGAGAAGACCTTGGCGACCTCCTTGTAGGCCTTGTACTGCAGCAGCCTGGCGAACAGCAGGTCGCGCGCCTCCAGCAGCGCGAGGTCCTCCTCGTCCTCGACCTCGCCGGTCGGCAGCAGCCGGGCCGCCTTGAGGTCGAGCAGCGTGGCGGCGACCAGCAGGAAGTGGCTGGTCTGGTCGAGGTCCCACTCGGGGCCCTTGGACCTGATGTAGGCGATGAACTCGTCCGTCACCTTCGACAGCGAGACTTCGGTGATGTCGAGCTTGTGCTTGGAGATCAGCCCGAGCAGCAGGTCGAAGGGGCCCTCGAAGACGTCGAGGTGCACCTGGAAACCTTGCGGCCGCTCGTCGCCCTGACCGCCGGCTGGGCCGGCCTTCCCGGGCGGGGACTGCCGCCCCTGCCCGGAGCGTGTGGGGGAGGTCGCGGTCACCTGGCCATTGTCGCAGGCTGCTGCCAGCGCGAGAGCACCTCTCTGGCCAGCTCGCGGTAGGCGTTGGCGCCCAGCGAGGACGGGTCGAAGGTGGTGATCGGCTCACCCGCGACGGTCGCGTCGGGGAAGCGGACGGTCCTGTTGATGACCGTGTGGAACACCTTGTCGCCGAAGGCCTCCACGACGCGGGCGAGCACCTCGCGGCCGTGCAGGGTGCGGGCGTCGTACATGGTGGCCAGCAGGCCCTCGATCTCGAGCTCGTCGTTGAGCCGCTCCTGCACCTTGGCGATGGTGTCCATGAGCAGGGCGACACCGCGCAGGGCGAAGAACTCGCACTCCAGCGGCACCATGACGCCGTGGGCGCAGGTGAGCGCGTTGACCGTGAGCAGGCCGAGCGAGGGCTGGCAGTCGATCAGGCACACGTCGTAGAAGGGCAGCAGCGGCTTGAGCACGCGCCCCAGCACCTGCTCGCGGGCCACCTCGGTGACGAGCTGGACTTCGGCCGCCGACAGGTCGATGTTGCACGGCAGCAGGTCGAGGCCCTCGACCCCGGTCTGGAGCAGCACGTCCTCGGCGGCGACGTCGCGCTCCATGAGCATGTTGTAGACCGTCAGGTCGAGCTGGAGCGGGTTGATGCCCAGGCCGATCGACAGGGCGCCCTGCGGGTCGAAGTCGACCAGCAGGACCTTCAGCCCGCACTCGACGAGCGCGGCGCCCAGGTTGATCGTGGTGGTGGTCTTGCCGACCCCGCCCTTCTGGTTGACCATCGCGACCACCCGCGCGGGGCCGTGCGTCTCGCGCGGCACCGGCTCGGGGAACACCGGGCGCGGCCGCCCGGTGGGGCCGAGATTCACGCCCTTGGCGGTCGTGTCGGTCTTCGTGTCGCCCCAGGGGTTCTCAGGGGTCCCCGGGGTCGAACCGTTGGCGGTCACAGTCACCAGCTCGAACCTCCCTGACGGTCCCGAACCGGACCGTCCGGACGGACACTATGGCGTCAGCACTTAGGCGGCAAGAAGGCACGCCGACTTACCGCACGACGCAAAGACTATAGATCACCGGCGGGCACGGGGGTGCGCGGCGGCGTAGACCTCGCGGAGCTTGTCGACCGTCACCAGCGTGTAGACCTGGGTGGTCGTCACCGAGGCGTGGCCGAGCAGTTCCTGGACCACCCTAACGTCCGCGCCGCCGTCGAGCAGGTGGGTCGCGAACGAATGCCGCAAGACGTGCGGAGAGATCCCTTCCAGGCAGGCCCGCTCGGCGGCGGCCTGCAGCACCTCCCAGGCGCCCTGCCTGGTGAGGCGGCCGCCGCGGGCGTTGAGGAAGACGGCCGGCGTGCCTCTGCCGTGGCCGAGCAGGGACGGCCTGGCCCGCACCAGGTAGGCGTCGAGCGCTTCCCTGGCGAAGCGGCCGACGGGCACGACGCGGGTGCGCCCGCCCTTGCCGCGCAGCCGTACCTGGTCGTCCTCGAGGTCGTCGAGAGCCAGGCCGACGGCCTCGGAGATGCGGGCGCCCGTGCCGTACAGGAGCTCCAGGAGGGCGCGGTTGCGGAGGGTCAGCGGCGCGCCGTCGGGCCCGGAGGCGGCGATGAGCCGCTCGACCTCGGCGACGCCGATCGCCTTGGGCAGGCGGCGCAGCTGGCGGGGCGGGCGCACCTCGTGGGCGGGATCGTGGCCGGTGACGCCTTCGCGCAAGGCGAACCTGTGCAGGCCGCGCACGGCCGAGACGGCGCGCGCCGCCGAGCTGGCCACCAGGGCCGGGTGCTCGCCGTCGCCCTCGCGGAGCGCGGCGAGGAAGGCGAGGACGTCGGCCTCGCCCACCTCGCCCAGCGAGACCCGGCCGCGCGACCGCAGGTGGTCGACGTAGCGGCGCAGGTCTCTGCGGTAGGAGGCCAGCGTGTTGGCAGCCAGGCCCCGCTCCACCGCCAGATGGGCGAGGTAGCTGGAGAGCACTGCCTCCACGGATGATCCTCCCGTCACGCCTCCGGTGCGTCGGCGGGCCGCAAGTGGGCGAATCCGTCGGCCGACGCCGCATATGCGGCGAGGATACCGGCCACGGCCGGGGAATTGTGGATCATTCCCTCGAGCGTCTTCTCGACCGCTTCGGCGAGCGGGACCCACTGGACCGGCATGTCGAACTCCTCGTGGCGGCGTTCGAAGTCGATCTCCGTCTCGGACAGGTCCCTGGCCAGGAAGACGCGGATGCGCTCGTCGGACATGCCGGGCGAGGTGTAGAGGTCGACGAGCGTGTGCCAGGTGTCGGCCTTGTAGCCCGCCTCCTCGGCCAGCTCGCGCGCGGCGGTGGCGACCAGCGGCTCGCCCTCGACGTCGCGCAGGCCCGCGGGCAGCTCCCACAGCAGGCGGCGCGTCGGGTGCCGGTACTGCCTGATCAGCAGGACGCGCTCGTCGGCGTCGAGCGCGAGGACCGCCACCGAGCCGGGGTGGACGACGTAGTCACGCTGGGCGACCTCGTCGCGCGGCATGCGCACGGTGTCGGTGCGCACGCCGATCACGTATCCCCTGAAGTGCTCCCGCGAGTCGACGACCGGCCACTCCTCGGGAGAGTCGGCCACGGGCAGGCCGGCGTCGGAGCTCACTTGCCTGCCGCCTTGGGCGAGCGGCCCGCCGCGTAGGCGAGCGAGGCCGAGATGAGGCCCTTGAACAGCGGGTGGGCGCGGGTCGGCCGCGAGCGGAACTCGGGGTGGGCCTGCGTGCCGATGAAGAAGGGGTGCTGCTCGACGGGCAGCTCGGTGTACTCCACCAGGCGGCCGTCGGGCGACAGCCCGGAGAAGACCAGGCCGACCTTCTCCAGCTGCTCGCGGTAGGCGTTGTTGACCTCGTAGCGGTGGCGGTGGCGCTCGTCGGCCTTGGCCTTGCCGCCGTAGAGCTGGCGGGCCAGCGTGCCCTCGCCGAGCTTGGCGGTGTAGAGGCCAAGGCGCATGGTGCCGCCCATGTCGCGCTCGCCGGCGACGACGTCCTCCTGGTCGGCCATGGTGGAGATGACCGGGTGCTTGGTGTCGGGGTCGAACTCGGCGGAGTTGGCGTCATCGACGCCGGCCAGGTTGCGGGCGGCCTCGATGACCATGCCCTGCATGCCGAGGCAGATGCCGAGCAGCGGGATCTTCTTCTCGCGGGCGTGGCGGATGGCGCCGATCTTGCCCTCGATGCCGCGCACGCCGAACCCGCCGGGGATGAGCACGCCGTCGACGCCGTCGAGCTCGCGGGCCGCGCCCTCCTCGCTCTCGCAGTCGTCGGACTTGACCCAGCGGATGTTGACGCGGCTGTCGTTGGCGAAACCACCGGCGCGCAGCGCCTCGGTGACGCTCAGGTAGGCGTCGGGCAGGTCGATGTACTTGCCGACGAGCGCGACCGTGACCTCCTTGGCCGGACGGTGGACGCGGCGCAGCAGCTGCTCCCACTCCTTCCAGTCGACGTCACGGAATGGCAGGCCGAGGCGGCGCACGACGTAGGCGTCGAGGCCCTCGGAGTGGAGCACCTTGGGGATGTCGTAGATGGAGGCGGCGTCGACGGCGCTGACCACGGCGTCCTCGTCGACGTCGCACATCAGGCTGATCTTGCGCTTGATGGAGGTGTGGACGGGGCGGTCGGAGCGCAGCACGATCGCGTCGGGCTGGATACCGATGCTGCGCAGCGCGGCCACGCTGTGCTGGGTCGGCTTGGTCTTCAGCTCGCCGCTCGGCCCGATGTACGGCAGCAGCGAGACGTGCAGGAAGAAGACGTTGTCGCGGCCGACCTCGTGCCTGATCTGGCGCACCGACTCCAGGAAGGGCAGCGACTCGATGTCGCCGACGGTGCCGCCGACCTCGGTGATGACCACGTCCACGTCGGGACCGGCCATGCCGCGGATGCGGTCCTTGATCTCGTTGGTGATGTGCGGGATGACCTGGACGGTGTCGCCGAGGTACTCGCCGCGCCGCTCCTTGGCGATGACGTTGGAGTAGACCTGACCGGTCGTGACGTTGGCCGAGCCGTGCAGGTCGGTGTCGAGGAAGCGCTCGTAGTGGCCGACGTCGAGGTCGGTCTCAGAGCCGTCGTCGGTGACGAAGACCTCTCCGTGCTGGAAGGGGTTCATCGTGCCGGGGTCGACATTGAGGTAGGGGTCGAGCTTCTGCATGGTGACCCGCAGCCCACGGGCCTTCAGCAGGCGGCCCAGGCTGGAGGCCGTGAGTCCCTTGCCGAGACTGGAGGCGACACCGCCGGTGACGAACAGATGCTTGGTTTGCGATGCGCTGCGCAAGAAGTCTCCCGTGGCTCGAGGTGTGGCGTTGACGTCCACGGGCTCTCAGGATATCAAACGGCGCCCCGACATGCCCTAACGGCGTACCAGAGAGTAACTTTGGGCCCTATGTCACTTGTACGGCGGGCGGTCGGCTCCCTCGTTCACCGCGCCTACGCCGCCATCCGCGCCGCGGGAGCGATCACGCCCGCCACCCCCGCCGGGTACCGTTTCGGCAGGCTCGGCGAGGGCGTCAGCATCGCCTTCCCGGTGGGCGCCATCTTCGGCGAGCGGTGGATCGAGATCGGTGACCACACGCTCATCGGGGAGCGGGTCTCGCTGTCGTGCGGCATGGGCCCCGGCGTGGACCTCGGCCCCGCCTCCATCCTGCGGATCGGCGGGAGCTGCTCGATCGGCAGGGGCAGCCACATCGTCGCCCACCAGTCGATCGACATCGGCGAGCACGTCTTCACCGGCCCCTACGTCTACATCACCGACCAGAACCACGTCTACGACGACCCGGAGACGCCGATCGGCCGGCAGTGGCCGCGCAACAATCCGGTCTCGATCGGCGCCGGGTCGTGGCTGGGCACCGGCGCCATCATCCTGCCGGGCACCAGGATCGGACGGCAGTGCGTGGTGGCGGGCGGCGCGGTGGTGCGGGGGCAGTTCCCCGACCACAGCGTGATCGCGGGGGTTCCGGCCAAGCTGGTCAGGAGCTACACGCCCGAGCTCGGCTGGCACCCGCCCGGCGTCACCCCGCTCGACCGCCAGGCCACCGCCTGACCCCGCCCGCCGCACCACCCGCAGGGAGCCGGGGCGGGGGTTCTGCCGGCTGCCCGTGCTCGGAGGTTCTGGCAGCCGCCCGGCCCCGGGGTTAGCGTCACGTCATGCGGACCGCGATCTGTGAACGCCTCGGCGTCGAGTTCCCCCTGTTCGCCTTCAGCCACTGCCGCGACGTGGTCGCCGCGGTCACCAACGCAGGCGGTTTCGGCGTCCTGGGCGCCGTCGCCTACACCGCCGAGCAGCTCGAGACCGAGCTGAGCCGGCTCGACGCCCAGGTCCGCGGCCGCCCCTACGGGGTCGACGTGCTCGTTCCCGGCAGGACCGAGGGTCCGCGCCCGGCCATCCCTCCGGCTCACCTCGCCTTCACCGCCGACCTGCTCCAGCGGTACGGCGTGCCGTACGCGGGCCCGGTGGGCGGGCTCGGCGAGCGCGTCACCGCGAGGGGTGCCACCGAACTGGTCGAGGTGGCGCTCAAGCACAGGATCGGCCTGATCGCCAGCGCGCTCGGGCCGCCTCCGCCGCCGATGGTGTCCATGGCCAGGGACGCAGGCGTGCCCGTCGCCGCGCTGGTGGGCACCGTCGAGCACGCGCGCAGGCAGGTGGCGGCGGGCGCCGACCTCATCGTCGCGCAGGGCACCGAGGCCGGCGGCCACACTGGTGAGATCGCCACCATGGTGCTGGTGCCGCAGGTCGTGGACGCCGTGGACCCGGTGCCCGTGCTGGCGGCGGGCGGCATCGCGTCGGGACGGCAGATGGCGGCGGCGATGGCGCTGGGCGCGCAGGGCGTGTGGTGCGGGTCGGTATGGCTGACCACGGAGGAGGCCGAGACGCCGCCGTCGGTGAAGCGCAAGATGCTGGCGGCCTCGTCGCTCGACACCGTCAGGTCCCGTTCGCGCACGGGCAAGCCGGCCCGTCAGCTGGCCTCGGCGTGGACGGCCGCCTGGGACGGCGGCGAGGACAGCCCGGGACCGCTGGGGATGCCCTCGCAGATGCTGCTGGCCGAGTCGGCGATGGCGCACGTGGTACGGGCCGCGGAACGGGGCGAGCCTGGGGCGGTGGAGCTGGCGAACTACTTCGTCGGCCAGGTGGTGGGGCAGCTGGACCAGGTGAAGCCGGCCCGCAGGGTGGTGCACGAGATGATGGAGGAGTTCGCCGCGGCCGTCGAACGGCTGTCGGCCATCACCGGCTGACCGGGCCACGGCCCGCAGACAGACCGCAGGCCACGCGCCACGGGTCAGGTGTCACGGGCCGCAGACCACGGGCCGCAAACCACGGCCGCAGACCGCGGGTCACGGGCCGCAGGCGCCACAGGCCCGCGGGTCACGGGTCACGGGTCACAGTACGGGGAAGATCCGGCGTCGGGTGCGACGCCATGGCGAGCACCGCGGTTCGGCCGGCGTTAGCGTGAAGGACGGAGGGTCACGCAATGACCGCGGCGGGCTGTGGGGTGCCGGCCGTACAGGACGGGGAACACCATGCTCGCAGCACTGACCGGTCTGGGCCTGAGCACCGCGGCCGGGCTCAACGCCTACATCCCGCTGCTGGTCGTCGGGGTGCTGGCCAACATCACGGACGCGGTCAAACTGCCCGACGGCTACGCGTGGCTGACCGACTGGTGGGTGCTGGCGATCATCGCGGTGCTGCTGCTCGCCGAGTTCGTGCTGGACAAGGTGCCGGTCGTCGACAGCGTCAACGACGCCATCCAGACCGCGATACGGCCCGCGTCCGGCGGCGTGGTCTTCAGCGCCACGGCGGCCGCCGCCGAGTTCGACAACTCCACCTGGATGGCGGAGCACCCGTGGGCCGGGTGGCTGATCGGCATCGTGACCGCGCTGGCCGTGCACGTGCTGAAGTCCACGGCCAGGCCGGTCGTCAACGCCACCACCGGAGGGCTGGGCGGCCCCGTGGCCAGCACGGTGGAGGACGCCGGTTCGCTGGGCGTGAGCCTGGTCGCCATCTTCCTGCCGGTTCTGGTGCTGTTCCTGATGATCGGGATGGCGGTGCTCGCGTGGCGGCTGTTCAGGAAGGTGCGCAGTCCGTCGAGGAGGTGAGACGATCTCACCCGGCAGGCTGATCCCAAGACCCGGCCCGGCCCCTAGCCTTCGACGGGACGACGTGCGGGCGACGTGCCCCCGCCCTGGCGCCCGCACGTCCGTCGCCGCCTCCGAACGAGCCGCGCCCGGCCGCCAGGGATCGCTTATCCTCTCAGGTAAAGGCCGGACGGGAGGTCCCTCCAATCAGCACATTCCTTCTGATCCTGCTCGCGATCGTCCTGATCTTCCTGGCGCTCGCGGGTGTGGCCGTCTACGCCCTGGTCAAGGTCGGCAAGCGGGCCAGCCGGTCGGCCCGGCAGGTCACCGCCCGCCTGGCCACCCACGTCAACGCCATGGGCGTGGGCGACGCGGCCGAGGTCGAGCGGCTCCGCCTCGACCTGCGCCGGGAGGTCTCCATGACCCGCCAGGCGATCGACGCGGCGACGCAGCAGGGCTGGAGCCTCGGCGACCTGCCGCACTTGATGGGCGAGCT
This sequence comes from Nonomuraea sp. NPDC003754, assembly GCF_053605785.1. NCBI lineage: Bacteria > Bacillati > Actinomycetota > Actinomycetes > Streptosporangiales > Streptosporangiaceae > Nonomuraea > Nonomuraea sp. NPDC003754. The sequence goes on along the minus strand of NZ_JBSGJX010000016.1, from coordinate 161,089 downwards.
GTCGCGCCAGGCCGACGTGCACGACACCCAGCTCGGGATCTACGCCCAGCAGCGCCGCGTGTCGCCGTACATCGACCACGTCACGCTCGACCGGCTGCGCGAGCACCAGGCCAAGCTGACCGCCATGTGCGCCAGGATCAGGGCCGATCTGCTCGACAGCCAGGTCCACCACGCCGGCACCGGCATCGACGAGCTGCACGCCCGCACCGAGCTGGAGATCGAGTCGCGCCGCCGCACGGTCGACCCGCTGGACGAGATCGACGAGCTCTACCGCAAGACCCTGCAGGAGCGCCGAGACCAGACCTGACGGTCACCGACTGTGTCATCATGGATCCGTCGCGTGATCCCCCCGGAGGAGGTACCCGATGACCACCGCACTTCCCGAGTGGTTCTGGCCGGGTCCTCCAGGCGGGTGGACCGCTGACATGCTCGATCGTCTCCCCCCCGACGCGCCCAAGCACGTCGAGCTGATCGATGGGTCCCTCGTCATGATGTCGCCGCAGACCTACCGCCATATGCTCGTGATCGACCTGCTCAGAGACCGGCAGCTGGGTATCAGGCCGCCCGCTCATCTTGCGGTCGCCCGAGAGATGAGCGTCACTCTTGGCCTGCGCCAGCGCCCCGAGCCGGACGTCCTCGTCGTCAACAGATCGGCGATCGTCGGCAACGTCACATCGTTCAAGCGGGAAGACGTCCACTTGGTCGTCGAGGTGGTTTCGGACGAATCCCGAGATCGCGACCGGCAGACCAAGCCCATCAAGTACTCCGACGCGGGCATCAAGTACTTCTGGCGGATCGAACTCGAAGACGACCGGCCTGTCGTCTACACCTTCGAGCTCGAACCGGCGGTCAAGGCCTACGTCCCCACCGGCATCCACCGCGAGAAGCTCCACACCTATGTCGGGTTCGACGTGGACATCGACCTCGATCTCGACCAGGTCATGTGACGAGTTCGGTGGCGAGCTCCTCGTAGGCGGCGCCCTTGTTGATGCGGGCGCGCAGGGCCTGGGCCTGCGGCGTGGTGAGCATCGCGCCGCCCATCACCAGCGGGAAGCTGATCTGCCAGCTGAGCAGGGCCCGCGGCGAGTGCCGGTGGCCGTTGCGCAGGACGGCGGCGCCCACCCGCACGGCGTGCTCGTTGCGCGGCGCCACACCGGGCCGGTCCACCTCGCGGGCGGCGTAGCGGAACCCCTCGTCCAGGTCGCACGGCGGGCAGCCGGTCGGCCCCCTGCCCCGCCGGTTGCCGCACTGCGCGCAGGTCAGGCGATCGAAGGCGGCGTCGACCACCCGCCAGTCGTAGCCCTTGATCTCATCGACGATCATCTCGGCCAGAGCCGGGTCGTCCTCGAACCCCTGCTCGGCCAGAAACGCCTGGTAGCCGTCCTCGACGATGCGGTCGACCAGCGCCAGGCAGCGACCGCAGCCCGGCGCTCCGCCGTACGGCAGCCGGCCGCACTCCGCGCACCTTTCCATGCCGCGATGGTAGGCGGCCGAAAATACGTTGCGCCGCCGGTTTTCGCTCCGGCACACTCGTCGGAGCTTCGACCGAAAGGAGGGTCAACCGTGACGACGACTGTTCGCATGCCGTTTTTCGCGTCCTGTTTCCTCCCCACCGGTCAGCTTCCGACCTGATCGCGCGCCGGTGGGCATTCTCATCAGGAGAACACCACCGTGCCGAAGAAGAACCGTCTCGACGCCGACGACCTCGAGTGGCTCGAGAACAACCCCGTGGACCTCGACGGGCCGCCCGCCGGTGACCGCTGGTCCACCTGGGATCTCAGCACCCCGACCGAGCGCGGCCCCCGGCCGCATCCCGACTGGCTGGTGACCGAGCTGGCCGCCGTCGACACCGAGCTCGGCATCCTCAAGACCGGCAAGGAAGCCGACGTCCATCTCATCTCGCGCGGCGTTCCCGACACCGACCGGGTGTGCCTGCTGGCCGCCAAGCGCTACCGGTCCAACGACCACCGGCTCTTCCACCGCGACGCCGGATATCTGGAGGGCCGCCGGATGCGCGACTCGCGGGCGAGCAGGGCCATGGCCTCGCGGACCGCGTTCGGCAAGCAGGTGATCGCCGGGCAGTGGGCGCAGGCGGAGTTCGCGGCGCTGGTGCGGCTGTGGAAGCTGGGCTTGCCGGTGCCGTATCCGGTGCAGATCCTCGGCACCGAGATCCTGGAGGAGTTCGTCGGCACCGCCGACGGCTATGCCGCGCCCCGGCTGGCGACCGTCGACGAGGGGCTCGACGATCTGTGGGAGCAGCTGGTGGCGGCCATGGTGACGCTCGCCGGGGAGGGGCTGGCGCACGGCGACCTTTCGCCGTACAACCTGCTGGTGCACGAGGGCCGGCTGGTGATCATCGACCTGCCGCAGATCGTCGACGTGATCGCGCACCCGACGGGGCCCGACTTCCTGGACCGGGACGCGCGCAACGTGGCCACCTGGTTCGCGCACAAGGGCCTGCCCGTCTCGGGGGAGGCCCTTGCGGCGCTGCTGCGCCGCGAGGCCGGCCTGGCGTGACCTTGCGGGGCGCCTCCCGCTCGGGACGGCGCCCCCGGTGCGGTCACTGCGCCGCGCCGGCCGTCTCCTCGCGGGCCGGATCGAGGAGGTCCTCGTGGGCCAGGTCGAGGAAGAGCGCGGCCGACCAGCCGAACCCGCTGGTCGCCCGGCCGGCCCTGCGGCCCGTCAGCGGGTTCCAGTACTCGTAGAGGCCGCCGCCGTCGCGGACCATCGCCAGCGTGCGCCGCCGCAGCTCGCGGGCCGTCCCGGGGTGGCCGGACCGGCGCAGCCCTTCGATCAGCAGGTAGTTGATGTTCAGCCAGACCGGCCCGCGCCACATGGCGTCGGGGTCGAACCTCGGGTCGTCGAAGGCGACGGTGGGCACGGGACGTTCGCCCCAGAAGCTCGGCGAGCGCAGGTCCGCCACGAGCCGGGCGGCGATGTCCGAGGGGAGCCTGCCGGTCAGCAGCGGCATGAGCTCCAGCGGGGTGCGCACGGCCACCTCCTGCCCGCCGACCCTGGTGGCGAACCGCGTGCCGGTCCAGCGGCGCGCCACCATGCGGTCGACCAGTTCCTGCGCCCTGGCCCGCCACGGCGACGGGTCGCGGCCGAGCGCGCCGCCGATGTCGCCCAGCCGGTCGTACTGCAGGGCCAGGTAGGAGTTGAGATCGGGGGGCTCGGCGCGCGGCCCGTGATCCCAGACGGGGCTGTCGTCCAGGCCCGAGGAGTACGGGTGGAGGTACTCGGCCAGGCCGTCGCCGTCGGGGTCGGAGTGGGTGAACCACCACTCCTGCGAGCGGACCAGCGGCTCGAAGACCTCGGCCAGGAAGTCGGGGTCCGGGTCCACCTCGTGGATCTTCCACACCGCCCAGGCGGTGAGCGGCGGCTTGGTGACGGGCACGACCTCGCGGACCGGCTCGCCGCCCACGTGCTGGGCCAGGCGGGCCAGGTCCGAGCGGGGCAGGTCGGTGGTCTCGCTGAGCACCCCGTGGTCGTGGACCACGTCGGGGATGAGGCCGTCCGGGCGCTGGTTGTCGAGCAGGATGCGGATCTGCTCCCTGGCCAGCGCGGGGTCGGCGTGCCTGAGCGCGATGGCGTGGAAGTAGGAGTCCCAGTTCCACAGGCCGACGTAGCCGTACTTGGAGGGGATCAGCGACTGCCTGCCCCTGATCGGTACCAGGTTCACCCCGAGCGTCCACCACGCCTGTTCGGCGCGTTCGCGCAGCGCCTGCGGCACGGACGGCATGGCGGCGAACCAGTCACGCCAGCGCGCGGCGGCGGCCGCCAGCACGCCGGGACCGTCGCCGGTCGGGGAGCCGACCAGTGCGAGGCAGCCGTCGATGTCCGCCTCGCCGCCGTCCCACACCGCCCGCGCGTCCCTGCCGGTCAGCACGATGGTGTCGGGCCCGGCGAAGGCCATCGCCACGCCGCCGGCGAAGTCGATCCGGTCCGGCAGCGCCTGCCGTACCGGCAGCTGCCTGTCGCCGGCGAGGACCCGCAGGCCCGTGAGGACGGTCGTGTCGCTCAGCCGGGTCTCGTACAGGGCTCTGGCGATCCACAGGGAGCCGTCGTCGGCCGCCATCACCAGCAGCCGGGAGCCCCGGTCGGTGAACGGCCGTTCTCTCAGATCCAGCATCAGCGTCCACCCAGTCCGGAAGCCGCCATCGAATTGATGATCTTCCGCTGGCCGATCAGGAAGGCGATCAGCGTCGGCACGACCGCGATCGCCGACCCCGCCAGGATGAGCCCGTAGTCGACCGCCGTGCGCTCCCCGGAGAACTGGCTGAGCAGCAGCGGCACCGTGAACAGCTCCGGCGAGTTCAGGAAGATCAGGGGGAAGAAGAAGGAGTTCCACGAGGCGAGGAAGGCGATGATGCCGAGCGCGCCCAGGCCGGGGCGGATGTTCGGCAGCACGACGTTCCAGAAGCACCGCCAGCGGCCCGCGCCGTCGATCCTGGCGGCCTCCTCCAGCTCCACCGGCACCGCCCTGATGAACTGGCGCAGCAGGAACACCGCGAACGGGTTCGCGATCGTCGGCACGATCAGCGCCAGGTGCGAGTCGATCCACCCGAACTCCGCCAGCATGAGGTAGAGCGGGACGATCGTGACCTGCACCGGCACCATCTGGGTGGCCAGGAACACCACGAACAGCACGCCTGAACCCTTGAACCTGATCCGGGCGAAGGCGTAGGCGGCCATGGCCGACGTCAGCAGCGTGAGCGCGACGTTGAGCACGGCGATGTAGAAGCTGTTCCAGTACGCGGTGCCGAACGGCATCGCCGCCAGCGCGTCGGGATAGTTCTCCCACCGCCACGGGGCGGGCAGCCAGTCGAGCGGGTTGTTGAGCATCTGCCGCACGCCCTTGAAGGACGTCAGCAGCATCCATACGAACGGGAAGAGCATCGCCAGCCCGCCGATGGTGAGCGCGGCGTGCAGGGCTACCTGCCGGTGTCGCATCCGGGCTCCCTCACGTGTCGTAGTGGACGAGGCGCTTCTGCGCGGCGAACTGGACAAGGGTCACCAGCAGCGTCAGGACCAGCAGGATCAGCGAGGCGGCGCTGCTCATGCCGAACTCGAAGTCCTGGAAGCCGAGCTCGTAGACCTGGTAGACGATGGTGCGGGCGCCCTCGTTGTACTTCGGGTTGACCAGCACGTAGATCTGGTCGAAGGCCTGGAACGAGCTGATCACCGCGACCACCGTCGAGAAGAAGATGGTGGGCGAGAGCAGGGGCAGGGTGACCGAACGGAAGATGCGCAGGCTGCCCGCGCCGTCCATCCTGGCGGCCTCGACGATCTGCGGCGGGATGGTCTGCAGCCCGGCCAGGAAGATCACCACGTTGAGGCCGAGGGACGACCAGATCGTCACGACGGCGATGGCCACGATCACCCAGCCGGGGTCGCGCAGCCAGTCGGGCGCGGTGATGCCGAACCAGCGCTGCAGCGAGGTGTTCAGCACGCCGTACTCGTCGCCGGCCAGGATGATCTGCCACATCAGCGCGACGGCCACCGAGCTGGTGACCACCGGCATGAAGTACAGCACGCGGTAGAAGCCGCTGCCCTTGACGCTGTTCAGCGCGATCGCGATGAGCAGCGCCAGGGCGAGCCCGAACGGGACGGTCAGCAGCGCGAGCTTGATCGTGTTCCACACGGCCAGCCCGAACTCGGGGTCGGACAGCTGGGCGGCGAAGTTGTCCAGGCCCACCCAGTCCTTCTCGCCGAGCCCGTCCCATCGCATGAAGGCCAGCACGACGGCGAAGCCGAGCGGGAAGACCAGGAACAGGGCCAGCGCGACGAGCTGCGGCCCGAGGAAGAACGCGGCCCACCAGCCGTCCCTGTTCCTGATGGTCTGCTTCCCCCGGGCGGCCGCCCGGGGGCGCGCCTCGGTGACGATGGCCACGGCTAGCCCAGCTTGCTCTCGACGAGCTTCTGCAGTTCGTCCATGCCCTGGTCGAAGCCGACCTTGCCGGTCCACACCTTCATCAGGTGCTCGTTGATGTCGGCGGTGAGGCCGGGCACGGACACCTCCTCGGAATAGTTCGCGAAGCCGGTGTCGCGCACGTCGAGGAAGGTCTGGGCGTGGGCGGGGTAGTTGTCGCCCAGGACGACCTGCTCGGCGCCCTTGATGGACGGCACGGCGCCGCCGTCCTTGAGCCGCAGCAGCTGTCCGTCCTTGCCGACGAACTCGGTGAAGAAGGTGAAGGCCTCCTTCGGCAGCTTGGTGTCCTTGTTGATCGCCAGGTAGGAGGCGGCGACCGCGCCGGGCATCGGCTCACCGGTCGGCGAGGGGAACGGCACGATGTCGTAGTTGCCGAGGTCGCCGCCCTTCCTGAGCGAGTCGATCATCCATCGGCCGCCGGCGTAGAAGCCGGCCTTGTGCTTGAGGAACTGCGTGCTGGGCCCGTTGCTGTCGGGCAGCGTGTCGGCGCTGAGGAAGGTCTCGTCCTGGTAGCCCTTGGCCAGCGTCTGCAACGCCTCGCGGGACTTGGCGTCGGTGGTGGCCACGAACTTGCCGCCGTCCCACACCTTGCCGCCGAAGCCGTTGATCATCGAGTACGTCGAGCCGTACCAGTTCCAGAAGATCGAGCCGGCCTTGCCCGCCGCCTTGAGCTTGGCGTTCATCTCCAGGTACTTGGCCATGGTCCACTGCTTGGCCTCGTGGAGGGCGGCGGGGTCCTCGGTGATCCCGGCGTCCTTCAGGGCCTGCTTGTCGAACCAGAGGACCTCGGGGTTGGTGTCGTTGGGGACGCCGTAGATCTTCCCGTCGCGCTTGGCGCCGCCGTACACGCCCTCGAAGAAGTCCTCCGGCTTGCTCTTGGAGTCGGCCCCGGCGAGCTGGTCGTTGAGCGGGGAGAGCACGCCGGCGGAGACGAACTTGCCGATGTTGTCGTCGCCCACGAAGAACACGTCGGGCGCCGTCTTGCTGGTGAGCTGGGCCAGCAGCTTGGGGTGGTACTCCTCGTACTTGGCGACCGACTCCATCTTGAGCCGGATGCCGGGGTGGCGCTTGTGGAAGTCCTCGGTGAACTTCTCGTACAGCTTCACGTCCTCGGCCGATCCCCAGGTGGACCAGCGGACGGTGACCTGGCCGCCGCTCGTGCCGGGAACGTTGCCGCCGCCGCTGCCGCTGCACGCGGTGGTGGCGAGGGCGAGTGCGCCCAGGAGGGCTAGCGCACGCTTCATGGTGGCTCCTTCAGGCTTTTCGGGGGGTGGTGAGGCGATTCGGGGCCCGGGGGACGGGCCCGGGGGGTCAGGCGAGGCCGCCGCCGTCGACGACGAGGGCCGATCCGGTGATGTAGCTGGCGGCGTCGCTGGCCAGGAAGAGCACGGACTGGGCGATCTCGTCCGGGGTGCCGGACCTGCCCATCGGCCGGTCGGCCGCGTCGGCCTCGAAGGCCGACCAGTCCTCGCCGAGCTGGCGGGCCTCGTCGCGCAGCATCGGCGTGTCGGTGTCGCCGGGGTTCACCGAGTTGACGCGGATGCCGGCCTTGGCGTGGTCGATGGCCAGGGCCCTGGTCATGTTGACGACGGCGGCCTTGGAGGCGCAGTAGGAGATGGCGTTGCCACCGCCCTTGAGGCCCCAGCCGGAGCCGGTGTTGATGACGGAGCCGCCTTCGGTCATGGCCGGGATGGCGTGCTTGCACATGAGGAAGACGGACCGCACGTTGACCGCCATGACGCGGTCCCACTCCTCGACGTCGAGGTCCAGGGCGGTGGTCCGGCGGATGATGCCGGCGTTGTTGAACAGCACGTGCAGCCCGCCGAAGGTGTCGACGGCGGTGCGGACGATCCGTGCGCAGTCGTCGGGGTCCGACACGTCGGCCCGCACCGCCACGGCGGCCTTGTCGCCCGCCTCGGCCGCGATCTGCTCGGTCGTCGCCTCGGCTCCGGGGCCGTCGAGGTCGGCGACCACCACCTGGGCGCCCTCGCGGGCGAACAGCAGCGCCGTCGCCCGCCCGATGCCCGAGGCACCGCCTGTGACGATCGCGACCTTGCCCTCGAGCGTCTTCATCCGTGGAACTCCTCACTTGCTGTACAGATCTGGTAAATCGTGCTTTCGCGGTATCCGGTGATCACCTGGACGTGGCCGCTGAGCTTGCGGTCCAGGTCCTCGTCGCCGCTGTCGGCCAGCAGTGGCCGGCCCCGCAACGCGGCCAGCTTCTGCGGGGTGGAGACCACCAGCAGGCGCCGCGCGGCGGCGTCGCCGTACCCGATGACCGCGTCGAGCACCCGGGGCGAGATCTGCTGGTTGCCGCGGCCGAGGACGAACCCCTGCCCGCCGATCACCGACAGCACGACGACCGCCTCCCGGCCCGCGACGAGAGCCAGCAGTTCCGGCTCGGAGACGTCGCCCGCCACCAGCACGCCCGTCTCACCGGACTCGACCACGTCCACCCCGAGCAGCGTGGTCGCCAGCCCGAGGGCGCGGCCGACCGCCTGCGTGGTCGCGCCGGGGCCCAGGACGTAGCGGACGCCGGGCCGCATGCGGGCCACGACCTCCCGCGCGATGCCCTCGACGGTGGCCGGGCCGATCCCGCTGGATCCGGCCTTCCGGCCCGACAGGCCGGCCCTGGCGGCGGGGACGCGCAGGATTCCGTAGAGGCGCGGGCTCACCTGTCCCTGCCGGTAGCGCTCCTCGTCGAGATCCACCACCTCGGCCTCCACCGTGCCCGGTACGTCCGGGCCTGGTGTCGCCGGGCCTGGTGTCGCCGGGCCTGGTGTCGCCGGGCCTGGTGCCGCCGGGACCGATTGCGCCGGGTCCGGGTCCGCCGGGTCCGGGTCCGCCGGGACCGCCGTCCCGGCGCCGCGCCGCAGGCCGGCCTCGGCGGCAGAGAGATGGTCGGCGGCGAGCAGTCCCGCCGCGGCCGGGCTGACCGCGAAGCAGCCCGAGTAGACCTTCACCCCCGCCGGGATCCCCAGCACCGGGGGCGCCTGGTCGCCGAGCCCGCCGACCGCGTCGAGCACGTCCCGCGCGGTCCCGTCGCCGCCGGCGAACAGCAGCAGGTCGACGTCGGCGAGCGCGCCGACCGCCAGCCGCGTGTCACGTGCAGTGGTGGCCACGCCCACCGGGAGGTCCGTCTCCGGCGTTCCGGCGCCCGCCGAGAGGTCCGCTCCCGGCGTTCCGATGCCCGCCGGGAGGTCGGTTTCCGGCGTTCCGGCGTCCGCCGGGGCCGGCCGTACCAGGGTGAAGGACGCTCCGGCGGCGCGGGCGCTGTCCTCGCCCATCGGACCCGGCACCGTGACCACGCGGGTGCCGGGACGGCGGGCCAGCAGGGCGCGGACGGCGCGCGCCGCCCGCTCCCCCGCCCGAGGCGTCGCGCCCCTGGCCAGGGCCTCACGCTGGATCCGCGCGCCGTCGCTGCCCTTCAGACCCGCCGCCCCGCCCAGCCCGGCCACCGGGTTCACGATCAGCCCGACCACCGCGGCGCGGGCCGGGCGCGGGGCGGGCAGGCCGGCGGTCATGACAGGTGCTTGCGGACGTAGGCGCGCCAGGTGGGCGCCCACTCCTTGGGGTCGTCGAGCGGCGTCGGGTCGATCTTGTGCACGCTCTGGTTGTACGGCGCGCCCTTGACGAACTCGGGGTCGCGGCGCGCCTCGTCGGCCACGTGGGCCAGGATGGCGGCGTACTCGTCCAGGTCCTCCTTCGAGTACGACTCCGTGGGCTCCAGCGTGAACGGCTCCGGCACCAGGTAGGGGTGGTGGCTGGTCCAGTAGTGGACGCCGAAGTCGGCCGCCCTGACGCCGATCTCCTCCGAGTGGACCCCGGTCTCCTCCGACAGCTCCTGCCAGGAGTAGCGCACCTGCTCGACGCGCCGCTTGTCCCAGGGCGCCGACGCGCCGGGAATCTGCAGGATCTTGTGCATCAGGTAGTTGTTGTTGAGCACGGCCGTCTCGGCCACCTGCCGCAGACCCTCGCCGCCGAGGGCCATGATCCAGGCGTAGGCGCGGACGATGTTGGGGGTCACGCCGAGGAAGGGACGCACCTTGCCGATCGAGCGGGACGGGGTCTCCAGGCCGTAGGCCGAGCCGTCGAAGCTGACGACGGGGCCGGGCAGGAACGGCTCCAGCGCCTCGGAGACGCCGCACGCGCCCGCCGCGGGGCCGCCGCAGGCGTGCGGCGTGGAGAAGGTCTTGTGCAGGTTGAAGTGGCACAGGTCGAACCCGGCGTCACGGGCCCTGGTGATGCCGAGGATGCCGTTGGCGTTGGCCTGGTCGTAACAGGCCAGGCCGCCCACGCCGTGCACCAGCTCGACGAACTCCCTGATGCGGGGGTTGAAGATACCGGTGTCCTCCGGATTGGTGATCATCAGGGCGGCGGTGCGGGGGCCGACGGCCGCGCGCAGCGCCTCGATGTCGGGGTAGCCGTCGGCGTCCGGCATCAGGGTGATCACTTCGTAGCCGGCGGTCTTGGCGCAGGCGGCGTTCGACGGGTGGGAGAACATCGTGGTGATGACCTGGTCGCGGTGGCCCTCGCCGTTGGCGGCGTGGTAGGCGCGGATCATGGCGATGTTCGCGTAGATGGCCGCCGACCCCGATCCGGGCTGGAGGGAGACCCTGGACATGCCGGAGATCTCCGCCAGCATCCGCTCCAGCCGCCAGTAGATCTCCAGGACGCCCTGGACGGTCTCCTCGTGCTGCAGCGGGTGCACCTCGGCGATCGCGGCGGCGAACCTGTCGTTGACCTTGGGGCTGTACTTCATCGTGCAGGTGCCCTGGCCGACGTCGATGTTCAGGTCGACGCCGAGGTTCTCCTGCGACAGGCGCAGGTAGTGCCGCAGCACGTGCAGCTGCGCCATCTCGGGCAGCTTCGGGGGCTCGGCGCGCCGTACGGACTCGGGCAGCTCCACGCGCGGCGCGCCCGGCTCCGGCACGGCCAGGCCGCGGCGGCCGGGGGCCGACAGCTCGAAGATGATCGGCTCGTCCCAGCGGGCCTGGTGGAAGCGGCGCAGCGGCGGCTTCGGCGCGACGGGGAGTTCGGCGAAGGACTCACCGGTGTTCACAGCACCTCCTGGACGGCTGCGGCGAGGCGGTCGATGTCGGCGATGGAGTGGCGCTCGGTCACGCAGACCAGCACCGTGCGGTCGTCGAGGGCGACGCCGCCGTAGATGCCGCGGGCGCGCAACCCGTCGAGCAGGGCCCGGCTGGAGGGCACCTCGATGGCGAACTCGCGGAAGTGGATCGCGTCCCTGTGCAGCACGGTGACGGATCCGGCGAGGGCGTCCATGGCGTAGCGGGTGCGGGCCAGGACGGTCTCGCCCAGCTCGCGCATGCCCTCCGGCCCCATGAGCGCCAGGTAGACGCCCGCCGTGATGCCCCAGAGGGCGGCCGCGGTGCCGACCCACTCCTTGCCCTCCTCGCGCAGGGCGAAGGAGGTGCGGTCGTAGTAGACGTCGCCGAAGCCGTACTCGCCGGGGACCTTGGTGGGCGCGATGCCGAACAGCCGGGAGGGGAACTCGGCGACCAGCGGCTCGTGGTCCTGGGTGGCGATGTAGCCGGCGTGGCCGCCGCCGTAGCTCTGGTGCATGCCGAGCGACTGGATGTCGCCGCAGACGATGTCGGCGCCGTAGGCGGCCGGCGGGGCCAGCACCCCGAGCGAGATCGGGTCGGCGCCGACCACGAGGAGCGCGCCGTGGGCGTGGGCGAGGTCGGCCAGCTCCCGTCCGCGGGTCTCGACGACGCCGTAGACGTTGGGCGTCTCCAGGTAGACGGCCGCGTAGGAGTCGTCGAACGCCGAGACGGAGATCTCGCCGCCGTCCCCGACCGGGGCCAGGACGATCTCGATGTCGGGGCTGAGGAAGTCGCGCAGCTTGCTCAGCTTGTCGGCGCTGACGGCCGCGCTGAGGAGCACCTTCGAGCGCCCGGTGTAACGGCAGGCCATGCGCAGGGCCGTGCCCGCCGCCTGGAAGCCGTCGTAGGTCGGGACGTTGACCACGTCCATCTCGAGCAGCTCGCCCATCATGCTGACGTACTCGAACAGGGCCTGGAAACGCCCGTGGTCCTCGTACGGCTCGCCGGCGTAGGCGGTCAGGAACTCGCTGCGGGAGTTGACCTCGTCGCAGACGGCCGGCACGTGGTGGGGGTAGCAGCCGTGCCCGAGGAAGCTCAGCGCCTGCTCGGTGTCGGTGACGCGGTCGAGCAGGCCCTTCATGTGGCGCACGAGGTCGCGCTCGGCCGGGAACGGCTCCGGGAGGTCGAGCGGCCTGGCCAGCCGCAGCTCCGCCGGGATGTCGGCGTAGAACTCCTCGACGCTCGCCGCGCCGATGGCGGCGAGCATCTCCGCCCGCACGCCGGGCTCGGCGTTCGGGATGTAGGGGTGCGTCACGTGTCTCCTTCGATCCTCAGCACGACGGCGTCGCGCGGGGCGAGTTGGATGGTGCCTCGCAGGTCGGTCTGGGTGAGCAGGTCCCTGCCCGGCCTCGGGAGGGTGACCTGTTGCGGGGTGGCGGTGTGGTTGAGCAGGAAGAGGTGGTTCTCCCGCCGGGTGGCCTCCACGCCCGCGGGGACGTCGATCGCCTCGACCCCGTGAAGCACCCGGTCGAGGACGGGCGTGACGTCGTCGAGCAGGCAGCTGACGTAGGTGACGGTGCCGTTGCGGGTGACGGAGGGCAGGCCGTCCAGGTCGCCGCCCTCGTAGCGGGCCAGCACCTCGACGGCGTCGCCGACCAGGCGCGGCCATTCGGCCCACGTGCGGGCGAGGCCGGGGGTGCCGTCGGCGTGCCGTACCGGCTGGGCGGTCCCGTCGGGCAGCGGCCAGAACTCGTCGATCGCGACGCCCAGCAGGTCGCGCAGCGGGCCGGGGGCGCCGCCGTCGTGGACCTGGTCGGAGGCGTCGACCACGCCGCTGAACGGGCCGACGACCAGCTCGCCGGTGACCGACGCGAGGGCCTTGGCCTGCTCGGCCGTGCACAGGTACAGGTTGGGGACGATCACGACGCGGTAGGCCGACAGGTCGCGCTCCGGCGGCGCCAGGTCGACCGCGATCCCGCGGGCGTGCAGCGGCGCGTACCAGGCCAGCAGCAGATCCTTGAGCTTGAGGCGGTTGGAGGGCATCGACTCCGGCGCCTCCAGGCCCCACCAGCTGTCCCAGTCCATGACCAGCGCCACCTCGGCGCGCGTGGCGGTGCCCGCGACCTCGGCCAGTCGCCGCAGGTCGGCGCCGAGCCGCAGCGTGTCCTGCCAGCCGCGCGTCCGGGTGCCGCCGTGCGGGAGGAGGGCCGAGTGGAACTTCTCCGGGCCGTACTTGGCCTGGCGCCACTGGAAGAACATCACCCCGTCGGCGCCGTGGGCCACCGCCTGGAGGCTGTGCAGGCGCATCATGCCGGGCGGCTTGGCCACGTTGACCTCGCGCCACGACACCGCCGAGGGCGCCGACTCCAGCAGCAGCCAGGGGCGCTGCTTGAGCGAGCGCATGAGGTCGTAGCTGAGGGCGATCGCCACGTGCGAGTGCGGGTCGGCGGGGTCGGGGTAGGCGTCGTCGCTCACCAGGTCCTCGGCCGCGGCCCACGCCCAGTAGTCGAGGCCGTGCAGGATGCTCATGAAGTTCGTGGTGACGGGTACGGCGGGCGTCACCTCGCGCAGCGCGTCCCGCTCGGCGGTGAACAGCTCCAGCAGGGCGTCGCTGCAGAAGCGGCGCCAGTCGAGCAGCTGGGCGGGGTTGACCGGCCCGGGCGCCTTGCGGGGCGGCTCGATCTGCCCGAAACCCGTGTAGTGCTGGCCCCAGCAGGAGGTGCCCCAGGCGTCGTTCAGCGCGTCGATCGTGCTGTAGCGGGCCGCGAGCCAGGCGCGGAAGTGCCGGGCCGACTCGGGGCAGAAGCATTCGAGCGTGTGGTCGGCGTACTCGTTGCCCACGTGCCACATCGCCAGCGCCGGATGATCGGCGTACCGGGTGGCCATCGCCGTCGCGAGGCGCACGGCGTGCTCACGGAAGATCGGTGAGCTCGGGCAGTACCCCTGCCGGGACCCGAACTCCAGCCGCACCCCCTGGGCGTCCACCGGCATGATTTCCGGATGCTCCCGAACCAGCCAAGGCGGCGGGGTGGCGGTGGCGGTCGCCAGGTCGGCGGTCACCCCGTGCTCGTGGAGCAGGTCGAGGACCCGGTCCAGCCAGCCGAACTCGTACACGCCTGGTTGGGGCTCCAGCCTTGACCAGGAGAAAACCGCGACGGTGGCCATCGTGACCCCGGCCTCGGACATGAGCCGCACGTCCTCGGCCCAGACCTCCTCCGGCCACTGCTCGGGATTGTAGTCACCGCCGAACAGCAGTCCCGGCACTCGGGTCAGGCGCACTGATCGCTCCTTCCGGACATCCGAAATCTGTATACAGAATTCATAGTGCTGTATTTTGCATGCCGTCAAGGGTTAAGCTGATCAGGGCCGAACCGAAGGAGTGATATGCCGATCGACCGGCGACCGCTACGCGAGCAGATCAGGGAAGAGCTGCTGAGCAGGCTCGATCGAGGCGACTTCGCCGCGGGGACCGACATCAACGAGGTCGCGCTGGCCGCCGACCTGGGCGTCAGCCGCACCCCCCTGCGCGAGGCGCTGATCACTCTGGCGGGTGAAGGCGTGCTGGAGAGCAACCAGGGCCGCGGGTTCCGGTTCGCCCCGGTGAGCAGGAAGGAGTTCAGGGAGCTCTGCGAGATCGTCGCCGCGCTGGAGTCGCTCGCGCTCGACTGCTCCGACCCGGCCTACCTGCGCGAGATCGGCCCCAAGCTGCTCGAGCTGGCCCGCGACTTCCCCGACCGGATCGCGGAGCAGCAGGAGATAGAGCGGCACGACGACGAGTGGCACGACCTGCTGCTGAGCGGCTGCCGCAACGAGCGGCTGCTGGACCTCATCACCAGCGTCAAGGCCGGGATGCGCCGCTACGCCCACCTGCTCGCCGGCGACGAGACGCCCCTCGAACGCGAGGCGGCCGAACACTGCCGCGTGGCCGAACTCCTCATGACCGGCGATCTCGTCCAGGCCGGCGAGGCGCTGCGCGACAACTGGATCAACGGCATGGAACGCATGATGTCGCACATCCCCGCCTCTTGACCGGGCACACCCGTTCCTTCACCGCCGCAGGACACGCGTGTCGCGCCCCTTCTGGATGCGTGCTGCAGCTCTTCCCGGTGGCAGCGTGATGCGGCCCTTCCGGTTGCGTGCTGCGGCGCTTCCGGGTGGATACGTGATACGGCCCTTCCGGATGCGTGATACGACCCTTCCCAGGGGGCAGCGTGATGCGGCCCTTCCGGGTGCGTGATACGGCCCTTCCGGGTGGATGCGTGCGGCGCTTGCGGGTGGATGCGTGATACGGCCCTTCGGGGTGCGTGATGCGCCCCTTCGGGCCGGCCGGATGCTCCTCTTGGGCGGCGTCGAACCGCGGACAGGCGGTCCGGTCTGGCCAGGTCGCCCACACCCCTGAGTCCGTCACCAACCCGACAGGCGCTCACCCTGACGATCAGCCCGCAGAGCCGGCGTCGGGGACGCCAGCCGGAGTCCCGCTGGAGTACGCGTGATGGACGGGCGGCCACCGGTGACCACGGTGGCCGTGACCCCGCTTGCCGTACGGGCACCCACCAGCGGCCCCGACCACACCCCACGGATATCGGCCGACACCCCAGGAACGCCCTGCTACAGACACCCAGGGGACGCCGACCGGCCCCGCGGATGCCAACCGACACCCCGCGGACGCCGGGGTAAGGGCCCCGTCGCAGGTCGGCGAGGGACCCTGGACATACCGGCGGGGCTATTTCACCCCGGCCTCGCGCATGTCGCGGAGTTCGCGCTTGAGCTCCTTGATCTCGTCGCGCAGCCGGGCCGCCACCTCGAACTGCAGGTCGGCCGCCGCCTGGTGCATCTGCTCGGTGAGCGAGTCGATGAGCGTCTCCATCTGGGCGCGCGGCATCTCGCCCGCGATCGCCTTGGCGTGCTGGCCGGCCGGGGCCGCGCCGGAGGCACGCAGCGCGCGCTGCGCGGCGAAGCCCGGCACCGGCGCCTTGCCGCGCGACTGCTGCCTGCCGCTGCCCATCAGCTGCTCGGTGTCGGCGTCCTCGCGCTGCAGCGAGTCGAGGATGTCGGCGATCTTCTTGCGCAGCGGCTTCGGGTCGATGCCGTTGGCCTCGTTGTAGGCGATCTGCTTGGCGCGGCGCCGCGAGGTCTCCTCGATCGCCCGTTCCATCGACGGGGTGATCTTGTCGGCGTACATGTGGACCTGGCCGGACACGTTGCGGGCCGCGCGGCCGATCGTCTGGATCAGGGAGGTCTCCGAGCGCAGGAAGCCCTCCTTGTCGGCGTCGAGGATGGCCACCAGCGAGACCTCGGGCAGGTCGAGGCCCTCCCGCAGCAGGTTGATGCCGACCAGCACGTCGAACTCGCCCATGCGCAGCTCGCGCAGCAGCTCGATCCGGCGCAGCGTGTCGACCTCGCTGTGCAGGTAGCGGACCCGGATGCCGAGCTCGAGGAGGTAGTCGGTCAGGTCTTCGGCCATCTTCTTGGTGAGCGTGGTGACCAGGACCCGCTCGTCCCTGTCGGCGCGCTCGCGGATCTCGTGGACCAGGTCGTCGATCTGGCCCTTGGTCGGCTTGACGACGACCTCGGGGTCGACGAGGCCGGTCGGGCGGATGACCTGCTCGACCACCTCGCCCTTGACCCTGCCGAGCTCGTAGGTGCCCGGCGTGGCCGACAGGTAGACGGTCTGGCCGATCCGCTCCAGGAACTCCTCCCACTTCAGCGGCCGGTTGTCGAGCGCCGACGGCAGGCGGAAGCCGTGGTCGACGAGGGTGCGCTTGCGGGAGGCGTCGCCTTCGTACATGGCGCCGATCTGCGGCACCGTCTGGTGGGACTCGTCGAGGACCAGCAGGAAGTCTTCGGGGAAGTAGTCGAGCAGCGTGTTGGGCGCGCTGCCCGCCTCGCGGCCGTCCATGTGGCGCGAGTAGTTCTCGATGCCGGCGCAGGTGCCGACCTGACGCATCATCTCGATGTCGTAGGTGGTGCGCATGCGCAGCCGCTGGGCCTCCAGCAGCTTGCCCTGCCGCTCCAGCTCGGCCAGCCGCCCGGTCAGCTCGGCCTCGATGCCCTCGACGGCCCTGGCCATGCGCTCCTCGCCCGCGACGTAGTGGGAGGCGGGGAAGATGTAGAGCTCCTCGTCCTCGGTGATGACGTCGCCGGTCAGCGGGTGCATCGTGGAGAGCTTCTCGATCTCGTCGCCGAACATCTCGATGCGCACGGCCAGCTCTTCGTACTTCGGGATGATCTCGATCGTGTCGCCGCGCACCCGGAACGTGCCGCGCGTGAAGGCCAGGTCGTTGCGGGTGTACTGCATGTCGACCAGGCGGCGCAGCAGCTGGTCGCGGTCGACCTCCATGCCGACGCGCAGCCTGGTCATGCGGTCGACGTACTCCTGGGGCGTGCCCAGGCCGTAGATGCACGAGACCGAGGCGACCACGATGGTATCGCGCCTGGTGAGCAACGAGTTTGTCGCCGAGTGGCGCAGCCGCTCGACCTCGTCGTTGATCGAGGAGTCCTTCTCGATGTAGGTGTCGCTCTGCGGCACGTAGGCCTCAGGCTGGTAGTAGTCGTAGTAGGAGACGAAGTACTCGACCGCGTTGTTGGGCAGCATCTCACGCAGCTCGTTGGCGAACTGCGCGGCCAGTGTCTTGTTGGGCTGCATGACGAGCGCGGGCCGCTGCAGGCGCTCGATCAGCCAGGCGACCGTGGCGGTCTTGCCCGTGCCAGTGGCGCCGAGCAGCACGTTGTCCTTCTCCCCCGCCTTCACCCTGCGCTCCAGCTCGGCGATCGCCGTCGGCTGGTCGCCGGAGGGGGTCATCTCGGTGACGACCTCGAAGGGCGCCACCTTGCGCTGCAAATCTGTTACCGGCCGCATGTCATTCACTGTAGGTGGTGGGACTGACATTTCTCACGGCAAGCCCGCCCGCTGACGCCTGCCCGGCCACTCCGGCGGGACTCCTGGTACACGCGGTCGCATCGGGCTGATTTTCTCCCGCCCGCCGTGCAACATCAGCGCCTCCCTCCCCGTCTATACCGGGATGGAAGGGACCACATGACCGACGATGCGCTGTTCGAATCGTTCGTCGCCGGCCGGGCCGACGCGCTGACCCGTTACGCGTACGCGCTGACCGGCAACCCGCACGACGCGGCGGACCTGGTGCAGGAGGCGCTGGTGCGGCTGCGCGGCTCCTGGTCGCGGGTGCGCCGCAAGCACGACCCCGAGAGCTACGTACGGGTGTCGATGACCCGGCTGCACATCAACGTCTGGCGCCGGCGGCGGCGCGAGCATCTGGCGTGGGACCCGCCGGAGAGGGAGACGGCCGACGTCCCGTCGGCGTGGGCCGACTTCGACTCCGATCTGTGGCGGGAGCTGGCCAAGCTGCCCCGCCGTCAGCGCACGGTGATCGTGCTGCGCTACTACGAGGACCGGTCGGACGAGGAGATCGCCGCGATCATGGGCGTCTCCCAGGGCACGGTCCGCAGCCAGGCCTCCCGCGCGCTGGACAAGCTGAGGTCGAGCCTGACCCTGCTCCCCGAGCCCGAGCCGACCACATGAGCGCTCCCCTTGACCACCCCCTCGGCCGCCCCATGACCATCTCCATGGCCATCTCCATGACCGTCACCATGCCTACCCCCATGACCGTCACCGGCCCTGCCCCCGCGAGCCGCGGGCCGGGCCTGCGCCCCGGCGCACGCCGATCTCCCGGCCGCCGCGCCAAGCGTCCCGGATCGGCGCGACCCATCCCCCGAGAAACGGAGAGGACACGATGAGCGAGCTGGAAACCCTGCTGCAGGACTCCCTGTCCCGCTCGGCGGGCCGCGCGCCGGCCGCCCCCCACGACCTCCTCCAGCGGGTGGACGCCGCCGCCCGCCGCCGCCGTCGCAGGGGCACGGCGGTGGCGGGCGCGGCCGCCGCGGCTGCCGTGGTCGCCGTCACGATGACCGGCTTCTTCGTGACGTCCTCGCTGACGCCGGCGCGGCCGGCGGAACCGGCCGCGCCGGCCACGGCCTCCGGCGACCCGCAACCGCTGAGGAAGGTGTGGCCGCAAGCGGTCCACACCCTTCCGCGCACGCTGCCGGACGGCAGGCCGTACCAGGTGGAGAGGTTCCTCGACCGGGACACCCTGCTGGTGCGCACGACGAAGGACGGCAACCCCGACCGCCCCGACGGGCTGTGGTCCTACAACGTGAAGTCCGGCGCGCTGACCAGGCTGGTCGCCGTCCAGCCGCCGAAGGGCACAGTGGTGTCCTGGCCCTTCACCGCCGCCGGGGAGGGCCGGCTGGTCTGGTGGACGCTGCGCAAGGACGGCGCCCGCCGGGTGACCGACATCTGGGCGGCTCCGGTGAAGGGCGGCGCGCAGCGCAGGGTGACCTCCTTCGAGAGCGCGCCGGGACGAGGGGAGATCGGCCACTTCGCCGTCGCCGAAGGGAAGGTGGTCTGGTCGCTGGGCGGGGACGGCGGCCTGTACGAGGCGCCGCTGAGCGGCGGCGCTCCCAGGAGGATCGGCGGGACCGAGGGGCTGCATCTGCTCGGCTGGCCGTGGGCGGCGGCGTTCCAGTATCCGCGCACGAAGAAGCAGCCGGAGCCGCCCTTCGGCGAGCTGGTGAACGTGCTGACCGGCGAGCGGCGCGCGGCTCCGGCGATCAGCCAGGACCGGCCGGTGAACTGCGGGATCACCTGGTGCGTCGCCGGCGAGCGGGCCCTGACGCGCGACGGCTCGCGCGAACGCCTCCTGAGCGGTCGTGCCTGGGACGTGCCCGCGATGGACCGGTTCGTGCTCGCCACCAAGGTCGAGGGCCTACGGCTCCAGCACACGCTGCTGTACGACCTGGCCACCGGCAGGGCGGGTGATCTGGGCATCAGGGCGGAGAAGAGGGGCGGATGGGCCTCCCCGACGCTCGACCGCCGCGCTCCGGGTGTGTTCGCCTACGAGCTCGACGGCAAGCTGACGGTCGTCGACCTCACGATCGCGTCGCGATGAGCCACGAAGAGGTAACAGGCCGTTTACACCGGGGCGCCTCCTCGGGTATCTCCTAGGGAGGTCCGCACCGTCCCAGCACGACACCTCGGGCACCTGCCGGGGCCTTCGACCGTCACGGGCTGTTGACACTCTTTTGCAAGCGATCATCAAGGCTTGCCCGATACGGTACGGATTCCCCCCGGTTCGACAAGAGAGGTGCGATGTCTCGACCACGAGAAGCCCTGATCCAAGCCGGTCAGGGCATAGCTCAGGCCGTGGCCCAGGGCAGAGACGTACGGCAGGCGATGGGCCAGGCCGTCGAACAGGCCGTGGACCAGGTCGGGCAGCTGGCAGGGCAGGCACCGGGCTTCCAGCTCAACCCCCGCGACTTCCTGGCCGCCCGTGACGGCGGCGCGTCCGTCGGCACGATCATCGAGGCGCGGTCGGCGACGCTGGGCGAGGCCGGTGAGATCGTCAGCCGCAGCTTCACCGAACGCGGCCCGAACGGCGAGCCCCTGCACGTCATCTCCCCCGTCGTGATCCCCAAGGGCAGCACCGCCAAGGTGCTCATCCCGCTGGCCATCCTGGTCGTGCTGGGGCTCGTCGGCGCCCTCGGCAACGTGGTGCCCGGTGTCGACGTGCTGTTCGGCGTGCACTACTGGGTGGTGCTGGTGCTGGCCGCGGTGTTCCTGTGGTGGCGGCGCAGCGTGGTCATGGTGCCCGAGGGCTGCAAGGCGCTGATCACCAAGTTCGGCAAGCTGGTGCACATCGCCGATCCCGGCCGGGTGACGCTGTTCAACCCGTGGAAGCGGGTCAGCTACATCGTCAACACCACTCGCGAGTACCCGTTCAACGCGC
The DNA here is from genome assembly GCF_053605785.1 of Nonomuraea sp. NPDC003754. NCBI lineage: Bacteria > Bacillati > Actinomycetota > Actinomycetes > Streptosporangiales > Streptosporangiaceae > Nonomuraea > Nonomuraea sp. NPDC003754. Next base: position 140,285 of record NZ_JBSGJX010000016.1, on the reverse strand, counting down.
CCATCAGGGAGGCGCCGACCCAGCAGGGCGTCAAGGCGAGCGTCGACCTGTTCCTGCAGTTCAGGATCGAGAACCCGGCGGAGTTCATCTTCGTGCTCGGCTCGGTCAGCGGCTTCCAGTCCAAGCTGCAGAACGCCATCAGCGAGGTCACCCGCTCGCTCATCTACGCGCAGCGCGCCGAGGAGATCTACGACCTGGTGGGCGAGAGCACGCTTGGCATGCTCGACAGCCTCAACCAGCAGTTCCTGCCCGCCGTACGGCTGACGGACGTGAACATCACCCACGCCGAGCCGTCCAGCCAGGAGTACCGGATGGACCTGGCGGCCCCCGAGATGGTGCGGGTGGCCAAGGAGGCCTACACCTACGAGTACGAGCTGCAGTTGCGCAAGGAGCAGAACGAGGGCGACCTGGTCAAGGAGCTGGCCGGCCTGCAGGAGACGCTGAGCGCCATCCAGGCCGAGATCGCCTCCTACCAGGCGCGTATGGACACCGCGCTGGAGCGGGCCTCGCACCAGGCCAAGGCGCAGGCCAGGCAGCGGCTCGTCGAGGCCGAGTCGACGGCCAACGCCAACGCGGCGCTGCTGGAGGCCCAGGCGCTGGACATCAGGGCGCTGTCGGCGGCCGAGGCGCCCGAGATCCTCGACTACCGCTTCCAGCAGGACCTGCTGGACAAGCTGGAGTCGGTGGCCGCGCGCCTGCCGCAGGTGGTGCAGGTGGGCGAGCAGACCGACATCGACTTCCTCGCGCTGGCCCAGCAGCTGGTCGGCGGCAAGGGGGCGGCGCTGTTCTCGCCCGAGGACATGGCGGCCATCAGGGCCAGGCTGGCCGAGATCGCGCAGCGGGTCGAGCAGCGCGAGGACGAGATCACCGCACTGCTCAAGCGCGCCGCCGACGAGGTGGCGACCGCCGCCGATCCCGAGCCCGCGGCCGTCCCCGACGCCGTGATCCCCGCCATCGCGCAGGCACCCGCCGAGCCGGCGCGCCCCGCCGCGGCCACTGCCGCCCCCGGCGCCGCCGGCAGCGGCGCCTTCGGTGGCGCCGCCCCCGGTGACGGCGCGGCCGGCTCCCCCCGCGCGGCGGCCGGCGGCCCCGACTGGGCGGACGTCGACGCCGAGACGACGATCGAGCGCCCGATGCGCCTGCCCAACCCGGCGCCTCCCTCGGCGCCCAGCGCGCTGCCCTCCTACGAGCGGCCCGTGCCCTCGCCGCCCGCCCCCGGCTCGGCCGTCCCCGGCCCGTCCACGCCGGGCTTCCCCGACGTGTCCGCACCCGGCTCGGTTCCCGGCGCGCCCGCCCCCGGCCCGTCAGGCGGGGGCTGGCCCGCGCCGCCGCCCGAGCCGCGCCCGCTCGGCACCCCTGTCTGGCCCGCCCGGCAGCCCCAGGGCAACGAGGAGGATGACGCCCGATGAGCCGCGAGTTCTCGAAGATCAAGGAGTCGCTGGCCGCCTGGTCCGAGATCCGCCAGCTGCTGCGCGGCGGTGAGCAGGGCCAGCTCGTCCCCGTGGTCATCCCCAAGGACAGGCGCGGCTTCGCGTGGATGACCCTGGTGTTCCTCGCCCTGTACTTCGCGCTGATGGCCGTCTTCACCGGCGAGCTGCTGGCGGTCCTGGCCGCCATCGCCGTCCTGCTGATCGCCCTGATCTCGGTGTGGCGGGGCGCCATCATCGAGATCGAGGAGGGCACCACGGGCGTGCGCAGCAGGTGGGGCGCGATCACCGGGGTGCTTCCCCCCGGTCGCCACTACCTGTGGCTGCCCTGGGACAAGGTGGACGCCGTCGTCGACACCTCCACCGAGATCCCCTACTCGGCGCCCATCTCCGCCTGCCCGACGGCCGAGAACGTGCCGCTGAAGTCGATCGAGTTCTTCCTGAAGTTCCGCATCGTCGACCCGGTGGCCTTCGTCCGCACGATCGGCGCGGGCAACTTCGACCTGGTGCTGTCGAGCGCCGTCCAGGACGCCATCAGGCAGCGCAGCCGCAGGGTCAACACCGAGCGCGCCTACGACCTGCGCGGCTCCGACGTGGGCGACATGCAGGAGGCGCTCAACAGGCAGCTCGGCCGCTACGGCGTGCGCGTCACCGGCGCCAACATCCCGGACGTGCAGCTGCCCGACCAGTACCAGCAGCACCTGGCCACCAGGGAAAAGGTCGCCAAGGAGCTGTCGGCCTACGAGCGGGAGTGGGAGCTGACCCGCAAGCGCCGCATCGACACCTTGCTGATGGAGATCGAGCGGTCGAAGAAGACCCGCGACGCCCGCGTCGTCGAGGTCAAGGCCGCGCACAACACCGCCCGCAAGGACGTCGCCCGTATGCTGGAGGAGCAGGAGACCGAGGCCCAGCGGGTGCGATGGGAGATCGAGGCGCGCGGCAGGGCCGAGCTCACCGCCGCCGAGAACGAGGCCAAGGCACTGCGCAGGCTCGCCGACTCCTACCGTGACAACCGCGCGGTCCTGCAGTACGAGCTGGCTCGCCGCCGGCTCGACGTGGGGGCCAAGCTGGCCGAGAACGCCCCGCAGCCGCTCGTCGTCCGTACGGCGAGCGGGCAGGGCGATTCGGCGCTGTCCACCCTGCTCCTGGCCCAGCTGCTGCCCAGGATCGCGGGGAACGGCCCGGCCAACCCGCCCGTTGGCCAGTAAAAACCTCAAGGAGAACGCTCATGGTGTTCCGCAAGCTGAAGGCCGCCTTCGGGGCAGGCGTCGAGGTCGACACGGTTCTGCACAACACCACTGTCCGGCCGGGTGAGGCCCTGCGCGGCGTGGTCAACTTCAAGAGCGGCAGCTCGGACTACAAGGTCGACGGGATCACCATCGACCTGACCGCCGTCGTCGAGGTCGAGAGCGGCGACCACGAGTTCAAGACCACCTACAGCTTCCTGCGCCAGCAGGTGGCCGGGCCGTTCCACCTGGCCGGGGGGGCCGCCCACCAGCAGCCGTTCCAGATCCCGGTGCCGTGGGAGACGCCGATCAGCGCGATCGGCAACCACCCGCTGCACGGGATGCGCCTGGGCGTGCAGACCGAGCTGTCCCTGGCCGGCGCGATGGACAAGGGCGACCTCGACCCGCTGTACGTCACGCCGCTGCCGGCCCAGGAGCACGTGTTGGCCGCGCTCGACCGGATGGGCTTCCGCTTCAAGAAGGCCGATCTGGAGCGCGGCACGCTGTACGGCTCGACGATGCCGTTCTTCCAGGAGATCGAGTACTACGCCGGCGGCCAGTGGCGCGGCCACTTCAACGAGCTGGAGCTGACGTTCATCGCGGGTCCGACCCAGATGGACGTGATCCTGGAGGCCGACAAGCGCGGCGGCTTCCTGACCTCCAGCCACGACACCTACAACCGTTTCACCGTCCGCTACGGCGACCACCCCGGCGCGGCCGAGCAGGCGCTCCAGGCGGGCCTGGAGCAGATGGCCCGGCGCCGCGGCTGGTTCTAGCCCGTGGGGTACGGCACGGAGTGAGGGGCTGCCCGGCCCCTCACTCCCGCCCCCGCCTACCGCTCGGGCGGCGCGACGGTGTACATCCGGCCGACCCAGTCGCCGTAGCGCGGCGCGCCGCGGGTCCGGTAGTCGTGGCGCCGGTAGATCTGGAAGACCACCCGTTTCAGCCACGCGGCTCCCGCCCGCAGGTTCGGCGGCGCCGACGTGATCGGATACCCGCGGTAGGACCGCACGCGCACGCGCATTCCCGCCGCCGCGGCCCTGGCGAACCTGGCCGAAGCGGTGTGGTCGTGGTGATCGGCAGGCGTTCCCGACGGGTCGGGGTCGAGCGTGCGCAGCTCGGTCGGCCCGAACCCGGTCAGCAGCGCGGCCAGCATGCCGACCACGTCCGCCTTCGACAGGCACCTGCCCGGCAGGCTGAAGGCCCGCACGCAGCGCGTCACACCGGACAGCAGCCGCGACAGCGCGTCCGGCCCGCCGTCGGCGCGCGGGTCGCCGCCGTCGGGTAACCCGGCGAAGACCAGCCGCACCCTCGGGCTGCCGACCAGCCACTCGGTCCTGACGGGCACCCCGCCCGCCAGCTCCGTACGGCCGTGCCACCGGTCGGGCACCCCGGCCAGCCACGCGTAGGCGGCGCGGATGCCGTCCTGCCGTCGCCGGGCGTACTCGTGCGGATCATGATCGTCGTCCAGGCCCGCCGTCCCCTCCCCCGCGGTGAGGAACACCGTCATGGTGGGCCAGCCCGCCACCACGGCGGCGAACAGGTCCGGGCTCATGAACAGCAGGTCGTCGTCGGGGTGCGCCACCACCTGGACGTAGCGCTCCCCCTCCGGCGGCCGGCCGGACAGGCACCGGTCCGGGCGGACCGCCACCGGCAACGCCGCGAGCACGATGAGCGCGCCGCCGACGAACAGGCTGAGCGCGCGCGTGCCGTACCGGCCGAAGAACAAATCCCACCCCCGTGAGCCCCGTCCGTCGACCGTAGGGGTGGGCGATATGTCGTGACATCGGCCGGAAGTCGGGTCCGCCTCCTCCCCTGGTATTACCGTGCGCTGGTGATCGCGTGACGCGCTCGTTACCATGGCGTGGGGAGTCATGAGGAGGTGCGGGGCACACCATGAGGCGGCTCGTCACGGGGATCAAGCGGGCCGCGCCCTGGGCGGCGCAGAACGCCGACGGCGCCATCGCGCTGACGCTCGCGGTCGTGGTCGGCGTGCTCGGCATCATGCCGGACCCGGTCATCCTCGACACCGTCAAGACCCAGCTCATCAGCTCCGCGACGCTGGTCATCCTGGCCCTCGTCGCCACCGCGCTGCTCAGGGACCGGGTACGCCAGGCCCCCGTCGAGCGCACCATCACCTCGGGCGCCCTCGCCCAGCTGCCCGAGCGGCTGCAGCGCCTGGAGCACCTGGAGTCGCTGGTCGCCGGCACCCGGCGGGCACTCGACGAGTTGCAGCTGGTCAGGGTGCTCGGCAGCCGGCAGGAGATCGCCGAGGCGCTGGCCGCCGCCCGCAGGGACACCACACGCTGGAGCTTCAAGGGCGGCACGGGCACCTACCTGCGGGCCGTCACGCTGCCGCAGTGCGTGGCGGCCGCGCGCCGGGTGCGGCGGCATCTCACGATCACGATCGAGATCATCGACCCCACCGACGAGAACGTCTGCGAGGCCTACGCGCACTACCGGCGCTCGCTGTCCGACCTGCCCGACGGCACGGGCGAGCGATGGTCGACCGACCGGGCCAGGAAGGAGTCCTACGCGACGATCCTGGCCGTCTTCTGGCACCGCCAGCGCTACGGGCTGCTCGACATCGGCGTCGGCCTGTCCCGCACGATGACCACCTTCCGCTGGGACCTGTCGGCCACGCGGCTGGTCATGACCGTCGAAGACCCGAACAGGGCGATGAGCGCCCTGGCCGGCACCTTCTACTACGAGAACTGCGACTCGGAGCTGCGGCTCAGTCTCGAGCAGGCCCGGCGGGTCCCCGTCGAGCGCTACAAGGCGGTGCCGCTCAGCGACGAGCCCACGGTCGAGGAGGTCGAGGAGCTGTTCAGGCGGATCGAGCTACCGTTGCCCAAGGCCTACACCGAGCACGACGTCGTGGACGTCACCAGGAAGGCCCTGCAGGCCAAGGACCCCTACGGGTCATGAGCCACCAGGCGGTGTACGAGGAGATCCTGCGCGGCGGCGCCCGGCGGTGGGCGCTGGAGGCGCTGGCCGGCCTGGGCGACCTGCGCGCCGTACGGCATCCGCTGGGTTTCGTCTGCCTGCCGCTCGAGCGCGACGGCGGCGACGGCGTGTGCCTGCACCTGTGGTCCAAGGCGTTCCCGCACGCCGACGCCACCACCTCACAGATCCACTGCCACAGCTGGGACCTGGTCAGCCACGTCCTGTACGGCCAGGTGCGCAACGTCCACGTGATCGTCGAGGACGCCGCCGACGACGCCACGCACCGGGTGTTCAAGGTGGTCAGCGACCCCGGCGGCGACCGCATCGAGCCGACCGAGCGGACCGTGCGGCACCGCACCAGCCTGGTGGAGGTGTTCGGCGAGGGCGAGACCTACATGCTGCCGGCCGACCGCTTCCACGCCAGCGTCATCCCCGAGGACGGCGAGGCGGCCACCATCGCCCTGGGCAGGGGCCGGCCGGGCAGCCACGACCTGTCGCTCGGCCCGCTCGGCACGTCGGCCCACCACACCATCCGCGAGCATCTCGACGCCGCCGAGACCGCCCGCGCGGCGAGGCTGATCGCCGAGCACCTCATCTAGGGAGGATCCCGTGGATCTCGAGCACGCTCGGCACGTGGCGGTGCAGGCCGCCGAAGCCGCCGGGAGGATCCTTCGCGAGGGCGGGCCCGCGCCCGCCGTGCGGCCGAAGGGCGACAACGGCGACGTGGTCACCGACCTCGACCTGGCCTCGGAGAAGCTCCTGCTCGAACGGATCCTGACGGCCTTCCCCGCCCACTCGGTGATCGCCGAGGAGTCGGGGCTGGTGGGGGCGGCGGGCGGGGAGTGGACGTGGCTCATCGACCCGCTCGACGGCACCAACAACGTGGCCATCGGCCTGCCCGCCTACGTCGTCGGGCTGGCGCTGTGCCACCGCGGGCGGCCCGTCGTGGGCGTGGTGCACGAGCCGGTCGCCGACCGCACCTGGTCGGCCCTCCGCGGGAGCGGAGCCTACGGCCCTGCCGGGGTACGGCTGGCGCCGCCGTACCGGCCCTGGCGGCACGGGCCCGTGGTGGCGTGGACGCAGGGTCACGGGGTCTCGCGCGCCGCGGCGCACCCGCTGAAGATGCGCCTGGACCTGGGGGCCCGGCGGGTGCTGCAGCTGTGGGCGCCGCTGCTGTCGTGGGCGATGCTGGCCAGGGGCGACATCGACGGGTTCGTCGGCTACTGCGCCGAGGCCGTGGACCTGCCCGCGGGTGCGTTGCTGGCCCACGAGGCCGGCATCGAGATCAGGGCGCTGGACGGCGGCCCGTTCCCCTGGAGTCTGGAGGGGCCGCCCGAGGACCGCAGTTTCGTCGCCGGGCACCCGCGGGCGATCCCCGCGCTGCTGGAGCTGATCGGGTCAGCCTGAGGAGGCCGTCAGCGCGGCGACGCCGGCCAGGATCCCGGCGACCGCCAGCCCGGCGCCGGTGAGCAGGAAGCGGCCCATGGGCACCTTGACCCCGTGCCTGGCGCACGACTCGAACCACAGCAACGTGGCCAGCGACGCCCACGGGGTGACGACGGGGCCCACGTTGACGCCCATGAGCAGGGCGAGCGGGTCGGCCACGACGCTCTCCAACGCCTTGTACGCGGGCAGGTTGTTGATCAGGTTGGCCAGGCCGGCGCCGACGAACGCGGTGCGATAGGGGTCCTGGGCCTCGCCCAGCAGCCACGACATGGCCGTGCCGAGCCCGTGCGCGCTCAGTGTCGGCACGACGAGGAACAGACCGGTGACGAAGATCAGCAGCTGCCACGGGACCAGGCCCCAGGTGAGCTTGGCCCGGTCCCTGACCGAGAAGGCGACCACCACGATGGCCGCCGCGACCGGTGCCGCCGCCGACACCGGCACCTCCAGCAGCAGCGCGCCGACGAAAAGCACGCACGCCACGGACGCGGCCCAGAACAGCACCCGGTCGGCGACCGGCTCCAGGACGGGAGGGGTGTAGCGCCGGTTGCCCCGCCAGTAGAACACCCACAGGAACACCATCGTCACCGCGATGGCCGCCAGCTGGGCCGCCCACATGTGCCCGGCGAACTCCCTGGTGGACAGGTTGATCCTGGCCATGCCCAGCAGGTTGGTGAGGTTGGAGACCGGCAGCAGCAGGCTGGCGGTGTTGGCCAGCCAGATCGTCGTCATCGCCAGCGGCAGCGCGGCGATGCCCGCGCGTGGCGCCAGGGCCAGCATGACGGGCGTCAGCAGGACCGCCGTGGTGTCGAGATTGAGGAAGATCGTCACCAGCGAGGCGAAGAGCACGCACAGCAGGAAGAGGGCGACGTTGCTGCCCCGCGCCAGCACCGCCATCCTGCCCGCGATGACGTCGAAGACACGGGCCTCCTTGGTCAGCTCCGCCAGCACGATGACCCCGACCAGGAAGATCATCAGCGGCCAGATGCCGTCGAGCTCCTCGACGGCCCTCTCGAGGGGGAGCAGCCCCGTCGCCACGAACGCCAGCCCGAGGGCGAGCAGCCCGATCCTGATCCAGTCCAGGACGCCCAGTCGGCTCAGCACGGGTCGATCTTCGCACATGGACCCGAGTCGACGAACTGATCGTGTCGCGTGCCGTAACCCTCCACAACCGCGTCCGTAGCGGGGATACTGGCGCAATGGCGCGTGACGGCAGGCCCACCGACATCTTCGTCAGCTACTCCCCCGCCGACACGGCCTGGGCCACGTGGATCGCCTGGGAGCTCGAGGCGGCCGGCTACCGGACGATGATCCAGGCGTGGGACTTCGTGCCCGGCACGAACTTCATCGACTTCATGGACAGAGGCGTCAGCGAGGCGCAGGTCGTCGTGGCCGTGCTGTCGCGCAACTACCTCGGCTCCCGCTACGGCCGCATGGAGTGGCAGGCCGCGCTGCGCGCCGTGCCCGACAACCCCTCCGCCAAGCTGATCACCGTCCGCCTCGAGGACGTCCCGCTCGGGGGCCTGCTGTCCACCATCACCTGGGTCGACCTGGTGGGCGTCACCGACCAGGCCACGGCGCGCGGCCTGCTGCTCAACCGCATCGCCGAGGCGGTCGCCGGGCGGGCCAAGCCCCACCTGCCGCCCGCCTTCCCGCACGGCGCGGCCGAGCCTGAGCGCGAGCCGGAGCCGGAGCCCCCGCACGAGGCGCCCTCCAGGGAGCGCCTCGACCGGGCCAGGCGCACCCCGCGGACCGCCCCGTCGTTCCCGCTCGGCCCGGCGCAGCAGCGCACCCGCGACACGCTCAGCGTGTTACATCTGGGCGGCACCAGGTTCGGGCGGGCGCTGCCCGAACCCGGCGAGCCGTTCACGCCGGAGGACCTGCAGGCCCGCATCTGGGCGGACCTGACCAGGATGCAGGACAAGGGCATGCCCAAGCCGGACCTGATGCTGGTCACCGGCGACCTGACCGAGTCGGGCACGCTCACCCAGTTCGGTCACGCCACCCAGTTCCTGACCAGCCTGCGCGTGCTGCTCGGTCTCGAACCGCGCCGGCTGGTCGTGGTGCCGGGCCCGCGCGACGTCACCAAGGCCGCCGCCAAGGCCTACTTCGCCACCTGCGAGGCCGACGACGTACGGCCGCACCCGCCGTACTGGCCGAAGTGGCGCCACTACGCGGGCATGTTCGCCGAGCTGCACCACGACGGGGCGGTGTTCGACGGCGGGCAGCCGTGGACCCTGTTCGAGCTGCCCGAGCTGCGGCTGGCCGTGGCGGGGCTCAACTCCACGATGGCGATGAGCCACCTGGAGAAGGACGCCTACGGCCTGGTCGGCGAGGCGCAGGCGGCCTGGTTCGCCGAACGGCTGCGCGAGTACGAGGAGCGCTCCTGGATGCGCCTGGGCGCGATCGGCCACGCGCCCAGCGGGTTGCGCGACATCACCACGATGGAGCGGCTGATCGGGCACCGGCTGAACCTGCTCTTCCACGGGCCCGGCCCCACCGCCGAGGGCACGGTCGGCGCGCCCAGGCGCCACCAGGTCGTCGAGCTGACCCCCACCGGCATCCGGCTCTGGCGGCCCGACGGGGAGCCGGAGCGCACGCCGTACCGGTGGAAGGCGGCCAGGTCGACGTTCACCGGCGAGGCCGCGCCGGGCCCCGCCAAGACCCCGGAGGTCGTCGAGCGCCAGCCGAGCCCCGCGCAGCTGCTGCTCGACCGCATCGCCGAGGTGTGCGAGGCCAGGCACGAGCGCGTCAAGATCCGCAGGTTCGACACCCATCTGGTGATGACCTACCCGGAGGACGGCTTCGTCCGCCAGTCGATGATCGCCGCCCACGTGGGCGAGCTGTCCGCCGAGCACACCGAGGCCCTCGTCCGGCAGGCGCACGCCACCACCCTCGCCCTCGAACTCGTCTACCAGGGCCCGCCGCCCCCCAGGGTGCTGCGCGAGGACCTGATGCGCAGGGGCGTGCGGGTGCGCAGCTTCACCGAGTTCCAGGGCCTGCTCGACCTGTCGGAGTACGTCGCCGAGCAGTCCATGAGGTTGCGCGCCGACCGCCGCTACCCGCCCGAGCTGTACGTGCCCCAGCGCTACCGCGAGCTCGACCGCCCCACGCCCGAGACCAAGGACGGGCTCACCGACGAGCTGATGCGGCTGCTGTCGGCCGACCACGGCAGGTTCCTGCTGCTGCTCGGCGACTTCGGCCACGGCAAGACGTTCGCCCTGCGGGAGCTGGCCAGGCGCATCCCCACCGAGCTGCCGCACCTGACGCCGATCCTCATCGAGCTGCGCGCCCTGGACAAGGCGCACTCCGTCGACGGGCTGGTGGCCGCGCACCTGGCCAACCACGGCGAGGAGCTCATCGACCTCAAGGCCTTCCACTACCTGCTCCGGCAGGGCCGGATCGTGCTGCTGTTCGACGGGTTCGACGAGCTGGTCACCCGCGTCACCTACGACCGGGCGGCCGACCACCTGACGACGCTGCTGGCCGCGGCCGAGGACAAGGCGAAGATCGTCGTGGCCAGCCGTACCCAGCACTTCAAGTCCCACGGGCAGGTGCTGACCACGCTGGGCGAGATGGTCGGGGTCCTGCCGCAGCGGCGCGTCATCAGCGTCGAGGACTTCACGCACGGGCAGATCCGCGCCTACCTCTCCAACCGCTTCACCGACAGCGACGAGGCGCAGGCCCGCCTGTCGCTGCTCGAAGGCATCAAGGACCTGCTCGACCTCGGGCGCAACCCCAGGATGCTGAGCTTCATCGCCGATCTCGACGCCGAGCGGCTGCGCACGGTCGCCACCGCGCGCCACACGATCAGTCCGGCCCTGCTGTACGAGGAGATCCTCACCTCCTGGCTCGCCTTCGAGGAGCGGCGCACCAGCGTGCCGGGCGCCCCCGCGCCGCTGACCGCCGGGGAGCTGTGGCGGGCGGTCACGGCACTGGCGCTGCGGCTGTGGGACACCGGCGAGTCCTTCCTCGGCCTGGCGGAGCTGACCGAGATCGCCGAGACGCTCACCGACCTGGCCGACGGGCAGCTGACCGGCGTGCAGGCGGCCCACGCGGTCGGCACGGGCAGCCTGATGGTGCGCACCGACGAGGGGATGTTCGGCTTCATCCACGCCTCGGTGATGGAGTGGCTGATCGCCCGGCAGGTCGCCGCCTCACTGCCCGACTCGTCACTGCTGGCCAGGCGCCCGCTGTCGGCGCTGATGGTGGAGTTCCTGTGCGACCTGGCCGACATCAGGGCCACCCAGAACTGGGTGGCCACGGTGCTGTCCGACCCCGGTACCGACGACGTGGTCAGGGCCAACGCGGTCAAGATCCTGGCGCGGCTGCGCACCCCCGCCAAGGCCGACCTGCGCGGCGCGAACCTGCAGGGCGAGGACCTGTCCGGGCGCGACCTGCGCGAGGTCGACCTCACCGGCGCGCGGCTGGACGGGGCGACGCTGGCCGGCACCGACCTGTCCAGGGCGACCCTGCGCGACGCGGTCCTGCAGGGGGCCCGGCTCGACGGCGCCGTCCTGTCCGGCGCGGACCTGCGGGGGGCCGACCTGTCAGGAGCCCGGCTGTTCGGCACCGACCTGAGCGACGTCTCCGTCGAGGGCAGCCGCTGGCACCGCGCCGCGCTCATCAACACCAAGGGGACGCTGCCGCCGCTGCGCGGGGCGGCCGTCGTGCCGGGCGACCCGGTCGAGGTGGAGCTGGCGCCCGCGGCGATCGGCGTGCCGTACGGGTACCACTTCCAGACCAGCCGCCTGCCCGAGCCGATCGCCTACAGCCCCTCGGGCGCGCTGCTGGCGGTCGGCAACGAGGACGGCGGCGTGCTGCTGTCCACCGGCGGGCTGCCGGTCCGCACGCTGCAGGGCCACAGCGGGCGCGTCTACGCGGTGGCCTTCAGCGACGACCTGCTCGCCACCGGCGCCAGCGACGGAACGGTGGTGCTGTGGGACCCGCTCACCGGTCGGCCGCTGCACACGCTGCGCGGCCACGCGGACGGGGTGTGGCCGGTGCGCTTCAGCCCCGCGGGCGACCTGATCGTCGCCGGCGGCGGGGACGGCGTCGTGCGGATCTGGTCCACCTCGACCGGCGCGCTCCTGCACCGGCTGAGCGGCCACACCGCGCCCATCTTCACCGCCGCGTTCACCCCTTCCGGGCTGGTCACCGGCGACTCCGCGGGCACCGTCCGGGTGTGGGACCCCCGCTCAGGCCGGCACGTGCGCACGCTGTTCTCCGGGCAGGGCGCGGTCTACCGCGCCGCCGCCGGCGCCGACCTGCTGGCCACCGGCCACGAGGACGGCACGGTGCGGGTGTGGCGGGACGGCGAGCTCCTGCACACGCTGTCCGGGCACCAGGGGCGGGTCTACTGCGTCGCCTTCTCACCTGACGCCGACCTGCTGGCCACCGGCGACACCGAGGGCGCCGTCCTGCTGTGGGAGCCGCGCTCCGGCCACTCACGCGGCCTGCACACCACCCACCGGGCCGCCGTCTACCAGGTGACCTTCTCCCCCACCGGCGAGCTGCTGGCCACCGGAGACTCCGACGGCACCGTCCGCGTGCAGGAGATCGGCGGGCCGCGCAGGACCGAGCTGTCGGGGCACCGCAGCTCGGTGTGGCCCTTCTCCTTCCGCCCCGACGGGGCGCAACTGGCCACCAGCAGCAACGACGGCACCACCCGCCTGTGGGATCCCGTGACCGGCCAGTGCACCCGCATCCTGCGCGGCCACGGCCGCCGCATCTCCTCCGTCTCCTTCAGCGCCGACGGCTCGATGCTGGCCACCAGCGGCAACGACGGCGTGGTACGGATCTGGGAGCCGCGCACGTGCCGCCGCCTGCGGGAGTTCACCGGCGCCGCCGACCGCCTGATCTCCGCCGTCTTCTCCCCCGCCGGGCCCGTCCTCGCCACCGCCAGCAACGACGGCGGCGTCCACTTCTGGAACGCGGTCACCGGCGACCACGAGCGCGAGCTGAACGTCGAGACCGACCACGTGTGGGCAGAGGCGTTCAGCCCCGACGGCTGGCACATCGCCACCGCCAACGACGACGACAGCGTCCGCATCTGGTACCGGCCGACCGCCCGCCTGGTCAGCGACCTGGCCGACCACAAGGGCAGGGTGCGCTCGATCGGCTTCAGCCCCGACGGGGTCTTCGTCGCCACCGGCTGCGACGACCGGCTGGTCCGCGTCTGGCACGTCGAGTCGGGCGGCAGGGTGGCGACCCTGGAAGGGCACACCGACCGCGTCTACTCCGTCTCCTTCGACCCCACGGGCCGCCTGCTGGCCAGCGCCTCCAACGACGGCAGGGCGATGATCTGGGAGCTGCGCCCGGGCAAACCGTGGAATCCCCGGCTGCTGCACACGCTCAGCGGGCACGCGGGCCGGCTGTGGAGCGCCGACTTCTCCGCCGGGGGCGACCTGCTGGCCACCGGCGGCGACGACCTGGCCGTGCGGGTGTGGGAGGTCGCCACCGGACGGCTGCTGCACACGCTGACCGGCCACACACGCCGGGTGCTGACCGTCGCCTTCTCCCCCGACGGGCTGCTGGCCAGCGCCGGCGACGACGGGGTGGTCATCCTCTGGCGCGACGGCGTACGGCAGGCCACGCTCCTCGGCCTGCCTGAGGGCTGGGCGGCGCTGGCGCCCGACGGGCGCTACAAGTTCCAGGGCGAGGTGGCCGGGCAGTTCTGGCACGTGATCGGGACGGCCAGATTCGAGCTGGGCGAGCTGGATCCGCACCTGCCCGCCGTCCGGTCGGTCGCCCTGGACGCCGAATTCTGATCGTGGTAGATGGCGTCCTATGGGAATCTCCGCGCGGCTGCGCGACATCGCGGGCAACCTCGACATCATCGTGGTTTTCGTGGTCGCCATGGTGGTCGGCGGCCTCGACCTCCTCAACGTCATCGAGGACGGCAAGGCCGACGGCGTCATCCTGCCGGTGCTGGCGGCTCTCGCCTTCGTGTGGATCAGGGACCGCCACCGCCAGCGCCGCGTCGCCGACCAACTGGCCAAGGTGGCCACCACGACCGACGGCATGTGGTCGCTGCTCACCAGCGGGCAGTCGGTCATCACGCTGACCGGGCCCGCCATCAGCAGGGAGCTGACCGCCGCCCGCGCCGAGACCGACCGCTGGCTGTTCAAGGGCAGCACCGGCACCTTCACCCGCGCCGTCACCCTGCCCGAGTGCGTCGAGCACGCCCAGCGCCAGCGCAGGAAGCTGACCTTCCGCCTGGAGATCCTCGACCCGGCCGACCTCGACCTGTGTGCCGCCTACACCCGCCTCCACCGGGACCTCGCCCCGGCCGGCACCGAGGAGAAGACCTGGACCGACCTGGGCACCCGCCAGGAGCTGTACGCCACCATCCTGGCCGCCTGCTGGTACCGCCAGCGCAACCGGCAGTTACTCGACATCGAGGTCCGGGTCTCCCAGACCCTCTCGCTGTTCCGCTGGGACCTGTCGTGGAGCCGCCTCATCATCACCCAGCGCGGCCCCGCCTTCCCCGCCGTGTCCATCCCGCGCGGCAGCCCCCACTACAACCTGTGGGCCACCGAGCTGGAGAACAGCCTCGGCCAGGCCCGGCGGCTCCCGCTGGAGCGCGCCACCCCGCTCGGCGACACACCCACCGTCGAGGAGGCCCACCAGCTGTTCGCCGCCCTCGGGGTGGCCGTGGACCTGGCCCCGGCCGACCTGCTGGAGGTCACCCGCATCGCGCTCGACCACCTCGACCCCTACCGCGACCACGTCGCGACGGTCAACCCGTGAGCCGCCGCCACACCTCGGCGACCCGGGCGTCCAGGTCGTCCAGCGAGCCCTCGTTCGGGATCACGACGTCGGCGGCCGCCAGCCGTTCCTCCCTGCCGGCCTGGGCGGCGATCCGCGCCCTCGCGTCCTGCTCGGACATGCCCCTCACCCGGGTCAGCCGCTCGAGCCGGACCTCGTCGGCGGCGTCGACCACGATCACCACCTCGTACATGGGGGCCAGCTTGTTCTCCACCAGCAGCGGCACGTCGTAGACCACCACGGCGTCGTCGGGCGCGTCCTGCTGCAGCCGCGCGACGCGCTCACCCACCAGGGGATGGACGATCCCGTTCAGCGTGGCCAGCTTGTCGGGATCGGCGAACACGATCGAGCCCAGCCGTTCCCTGTCGAGCGAGCCGTCCGGGCGCAGGATCTCCTCGCCGAACGCGGCCACCACCCTGGCCAGCCCCTGCGTGCCGGGCTCGACCACCTCACGCGCGATCTTGTCGGCGTCGATGACCACGGCGCCGCGCTGCGCCAGCCGCTTGGAGACCTCGCTCTTACCCGACCCGATGCCGCCGGTCAGACCCACTTTCAGCACAGGCAGAGCCTATCC
The DNA here is from genome assembly GCF_053605785.1 of Nonomuraea sp. NPDC003754. Lineage (NCBI taxonomy): Bacteria > Bacillati > Actinomycetota > Actinomycetes > Streptosporangiales > Streptosporangiaceae > Nonomuraea > Nonomuraea sp. NPDC003754. The sequence continues at coordinate 124,899 of NZ_JBSGJX010000016.1, read as the reverse complement.
GCCGCGCGGGCCCCGCAGATCAATCTCGCCGCATGTGCACCAGCGTGAGGTGATCGTCCATCCGCTCCCGGTGTGTCTCCCTGTAGCCCAGGCGACGGTACAGGCGCAGGTTGCCCTCCGACAGGTGACCGGTGAACAGGTCGAACGCCGCCGCCTCCGGCACCGCATCATGCAGGGCCTCCAGCAGGGCGGTGCCGACGCCGCGGCCCTGCGCGTCCGGCGCGACCACCAGCCGCCCGACCCGGCAGGCGGTGCCGGCCAGCCGGCCCCTGACCGCGCCGACGATCCGCTCGCCGTCGGTCGCCTTGAGCACCACGGCCGACTCGATCGCGGCGCGCACCTGCTCCACCGACTCGACCAGCGGGGGGATGAACGGGTCACCGTACAGCTGGGCCTCGGTGACGTAGGCCGCCCGCTGCACCGTCAGGATCTGTCCCGCATCGCGTGCCACCGCCCGCACGATCATGCGCCCACCCTACCGGCCACCCACCCTCCGGACAGGGCAGGCAGCCCCCGCCACCCCGGCCCCCGCGCAGCGTTCGTCCGCATCGCCCCGGCCGAGCGGCGCGGCCAGGCGGTCGGCGTGGCGACCTCCGTGCTCACCGCGGTACAGGAGCTGGGCGTGCCGCTCAGCGGCCCGCTTGCCGATCTCGCCGGACCGTCGGCCGCGATCGCGATGTACGGAGTGGCGGGCACTATCGCCGCCCTCCCCCTCATGAGAACCTGGCGACGCCGGGTCGCGATCACGGGCCGCTGAGCCGGGTGCAACGCGTCCACATGACGATCATGAACCAGAACCCGAGCGGCAAGGGCCACGCTGCCCGGCCTCGACCATCCGGCACCTGATGAAGATCGAGATGCTCCGTCGACCAGGAGTGACGCATGTGTGACGATCCGATGCTTCCCGAGCCGGTGGCCCGCGCGGTCGCCGACTACCGCGACCTGCGCGACAGGCACGGCCTCACCTGGGGTGAGGCACCCTTGGGGTACGTCGTCCAGGCCCGCGCCACCGTTTTCCTCGACCGGCGCTACAACTACGTGACCGCCGCCCTGCGGCAGCTCGCCGAGCAGCACCCCGGCGCCTCCCCCGGCGAGCTGGAGGACCGGCTCGGCGAGGTGGACGTGGACAGGGCCGTGCGCGACGGGCTCGGGGGCGACGTGCTCGGCCACCTGCCGGCGCTGCGCCTCACACCTGAAGGTGTCACCCTGGAGGCCCGCACGAGGGTCGTGCTCGGCGACGCGCCGTTCCGGACGGCCCTCCTGCTCGACTCCAGCCGGGAGGAGCCGGTCACGGTCGTCGTGGACGGCGTCGCCCACGAGGTGGCCCCGCGCGGCGCCAAGGTGGTCGAGGCCGCACGCGAGGTACGGGTCGGCGGCCAGGCGGTGGACCTCGCGCCGATAGCCAGGCGGGCGCCTGCGGCCAGGCTACGGCTGCGCGCCGGCCTGCCGTGCCGGTGGAGCATCACCGGCGTGGACGGGCAGGGCTGGTATCCCGAGGGTGCGCCGCACAAGGTGGACGCGCACCTGCGGCCGTACTTCCACGGCGACGACCTGGTGGTGGAGGTGCCGGCCGAGCCGGTCAGGGTGCGCGTCACGCGCGGCATGGAGTACACCGAGTCGGGTGTGTCGCTCACGCCTGCCGCGGGAGAGGAGACGCTGGTGGAGCTGACACCCGAGCGGCTCTACGACGCGGCGGCCCACGGCTGGTACGGCGGCGACCTGCACGTCCACCTCAACTGGATGGGAGAGGAGCCCGCCGCTCCCCGGCTGGCGGCGGCGGCACAGCACGGCGAGGGCCTGCACGTGCTCGGGCTGGTCGCGGGCAACGTGGCGGGTCGGCGGGTCTACGACCTGGAGGCGCTGACCCACTGGGTGGGCCGCGACCTGCCGTGGTCCGACAGCGAGCACATCGCCCGGCTCGGCGTCGAGTACCGCAACGACCTGGTGGGCCACTTCAGCGCGTTCGGGCCGCGCGGCCTGCCCGAGCGCTACCACTCGGGCTTCGCGGGCGAGGCCGACTGGCCGCCGAACGCGACGGCGCTGGAGGAACTTCGCGCCCTGGGCGCGATGACGGGCTACGGTCATCCGTTCCACCAGCCGGTCTCCGACGACGACCCGCCCGACGCGGTCCTCGACCGCGGGCGTGACTGCTCCGCCAGGGAGATCGTCGCCGACGCCGCTCTCGGACTGGTCGACACGCTCGACGTGCTCAACCACTCGTCGATCCAGGGGACGGCGGTGGTCTACCGCCACCTGGTCGGGGCCGGCAATCGGCTCGCGGTCACGGCCGGCACCGACGCCGTGCTGTCCTTCTGCCGGCGCGGCACCGCATCCGGCCCTCCAGGCTGGGCCCGGGTGTACGCGCACGTGGACGGGCCGCTCACCGCGGAGTCGTACATGGAGGCGGTACTGCTCGGCCGCACGTTCGCCACCACCGGGCCGTGGCTCGGGCTCACCGTGAACGGCCACGAGCCTGGCGACACGCTGGACCTGGCGCCGGGAACCCGGGTGGAGATCGAGGTGGTGTCCATCGGGCCCGAGGTGGAGCGGCTGGAGATCCGCACCGCCGACGGCGTCGTCGCCGAAGGACCGCCCGGCCGGCTGACGACGACGCTGGCGGTGGGCGAGCCGACCTACGTGGTGGCCGTCGCGAGCGGCGGTCCGCACCCACGCTCGCAGGCCCGGTGCGGCGCCTACGCGCACACCAGCCCCGTCTACCTGGACGTGGCGGGCGACCATGTGGCCCGGGAGTCGGACGTGCGCTGGTGCCTGGCGTGGCTCGACCGGCTGGAGGAGCTGATCGCGGAGTTCGGCCGGTTCGAGAGCAAGGAGCAGCACGCCGACCACCTCGCCGTGTACGAGCGGGCCAGGCAGGTGTACCGGTCACGCCTGCGATGAGCTTGACCCGACGACCCGGAGCCGCCGTACCCGGTGAAGCCCATCGGGCATCGCGTGGATATACCGGGCCTGTACGCGGCTGACGAATCCCTACTTCCAGCAGCCGCCATTCCCGGTTGAGGTCGCACGTTGTCACGGCCTTTCACCGCGATGACGGGACGGGAAAGTGCGTATTCACATTCGTGCTCCGGTCGCGCCCTTACCGGCGTCGTGATGCCCGTTTCAGCGGTCTCGAGAAGCTGTAGTACGAGAATCGCCTTGACGGCCTGCGCGAAGTGGGCAGCAGCGGAGCTCGCGGAGGATACGCCAGGTCTTCAGTCGCGCATTGGCGCGCTCGCCGGGGCCGCGCAGCTTGGCGTGGGCGGAGTTCGCGCCCTTCTGCGAGGCGGGCTTGTTCTTCCCGTTGTACCGGCACACGCACATGCTCACCCGCGCCGACGTAACCCTTGTCGGCGAGCGTGACCAGCCCGGCGGCGGCCAGACGGCGCAGGATGCCCCGGATGCGAACGGCCTTCAGATCGCGCACCGACCCGGGCAGCGAGCCCGAGGTCCACAGCGGCGCTTGTTTCCTCGGCTGGTCGACTCGGGGGAGCCAGGGGACCAGCCGATTTCTTTCGGCCCGGGGGGCATACCCGGACGTAGTTTTTCGTCCCTTCACCAGGCCCCAGCGAGAGCACGACCATTCGTGCCCGCGCGATGAGGCAGCATGCCCCGGGTCTTGCCGCAAGCCCCGGGGTGCGCTATGCGGTAAAAGCGGCGAAGAGTGCGAGCTGGTCCAGCGCGTAATGATTCACCAGACAGCGGACCTCGGGGCTGCCTATATTTCAGGGACCAGAATTCCCGCGTTGGAGGCCCAGGTGTCCGATGTGTTCGCCAAGGATCTCAGCCGTCGAGTCGTGATGAGAATCGCTCCCTCCGAATCGCCCCTGTTCGATCAGACCTGGGACGCGCTCGGCGGCAGGAACAGGTCGAGGCCTCATCGGGAGCCGCTCGGGTTCGGGCTGCCAGGGGTGGACGAGATGCTGGTGACGGCGATCGTCTCCGGCGTCGTGACCACGGTGCTCATGGATGTGGGCAAGGACGTCGGCTCGTGGACCGGCCGGCTGATCGGCCGGTTGCGCCGTCGTCCGAGGGAGCTGCCCGAGGGCCCGCCGCCGTTGTCTCCGGCCCGGCTGGCGGAGATCCGGAAGGTCGCGTACCGGAAGGCGCGCCGGATGGGCATGTCGGAGGCACAGGCCGACGCACTGGCCGATGCGGTGGTGAGTGAGCTCGCCCGCAAGCCGTCATGAACGGCCGCATCCCGTCGGCCACCGCGTCCGCGTTCGTCCTGCTGATCAGTCTGGCGTTCGCGACGACCGCGATCTACCGGCCAGGGGTGTTCGACCTGCTGTCGACGCATGGGCCGGAGGTCGCGGCAAAGGTCAGGGAGGCGTGCCTGCTGGCGGCGTTGAAGGGCCGGGACGATCCCGCGTGCGAGGTGATGAGCCGTGCGGCTGACCAGGATCTCCGACCGGGCACGTTGCTCTGTTTCGCGACACTCATCCTGCTCACAGGGCTGCAGTACTGGTTCGGCCCGGCCTGGCGGATCCGCCGCCGGCGGCTGCGTCCGGTCGTCGGCGAGGTCCACGATGAGTTGCGGCGGATGTCCGAGGAGGTGCTCGGCGGCCGCCGGGTCGTCTTCCTGCTCGACGTGCTCAACCCCGCGGTGGCCGGGCTGGCGTTCGGCCGGGCCGGGCACAGGTATGTCGTGATCAGCCGGGGCACCTTGATGTTGTTCGAGCGCGATCGGCCGCTGTTCCGTGCGGTGGTACTGCACGAGCTGGCGCACGTGCGCAACAGGGATCTGGACATCACGGCGGTGACGCTGGCGATGTGGCGGTCGTACGCCGCGGTGATCCTCGTGCCGGGCCTGCTCGCCGCCGTGATCGGGGTGCTGTCGGAGCATGCGCCGTTCCTGCGGTCCGAGCAGATGCCGTTCGGCTCGAACGTGGTGCTGTCGTGGTTGTTCGCCGCCCAGATCGCCGGACTGGCGGTGCTGTCGTGGCTGACCCGCTCGGTGGTGCTGCAGTCGCGTGAGCTGATGGCCGACGCCCGCGTGTTGTCGTGGCAGGAGGACGCGACGCCGCTGCGCCGCCTGTTCGAGGAGGCGCCGGCTCCGCGCCGGTGGCCGGTGTCGCTGCGGGTGCGCACCCACCCGCATCTCGCCGTACGCCGGGCCGCACTGGACGATCAGGCGCCGCTGGTACGCCAGGGCTTCGTCTTTCCGCTGGCCCTGGGCGGCTGCTTCTCCCTGACCATGGATCCTGCCACGTCGCTGACCGCGCAGGGACGCACCAACACCTTGCCGTGGCCGGCGGAGGTGTTCGCCCTGCTGCTGGCCGTCGCGCTGGGGTTGCGGGCGTTGCGGGCCGTGGGGGCGGAGAGCGACGCCGTGCACGTGCCGCTGGGCCTGGCCGTGGGGCTGGCGGGTGGCTGGGTTCTGGCCCCGAGCAGGATGACGGACCACGCGCTGGCCCCGTTCCCCGTGTCGGTGCAGCTCGCCGGGCTGGTGGTGCTGGCGGTGGCGGGCCTGCTGCTGGGGGTCTGGGTGCGGTGGGTGGCGAGAGTGTGGGCGCCGCGGGTGCAGGGCCTGTGGTCGGCGCTGGCGCTGCTGTTGCTGATCGCGGCGGTGGTGACGCTGAGCGCGCGGACGTTCTACGGCATCCAGACTGACATCATCATCGCCCATGTCCAGAAATATCCGGCCGTCTCCGACCCGCTGGCACACGTCCTGATCAGCGCACAGATCGTGCTGGACACCCGGCTGTCGCCGGGCGTCCTGCTGCTGATCGCCATCGTCCTGCTCATGCTGGCCCCGATGGCGGTACGTCTGGCCACGCTCGGCGAACGCCGGCCGCCGATGCCCCGCCGCAATGGCCGCATCGCCCTGGCTCTGGGCTGCGGAGCCGCCGCAGCGATGATCACGGCGATGGTGTCGGGCACGGTCAACGGCTACGTCTTCCAGAGCCCTGGCACCACCCTGTCGGGCTTCATCGCGGCCGGAGCCGCTTTCGGCGCCGCCCTCGCGGCCGGCGTGGCCGGGTTGTCCGGGACATCGCCGGTCGCGAAGGGCATGGTGACAGGGCTGGCCGCCGCGGTGCTGTACGCCCTCGTGCTGGAGTTGGTGGTGCTCCCCATGAGGGCGGCCCTGCCGTGGATGATCCACATGCTCATCCTGGAACGCATGCTGGAGGCCGCGCTGATCGCCGGGCTGGCCACGGCCCTGCTGGCCCGGTTGCTGCCCGTCCGCAGGGAGCTGGGTCCGGTCGGCGGTGTACCCGTACGGGGGTGAGATCGGCTTTCCCTGGGCGAAGCGGTCGGGGGCGAAAGGCGGAGACGTCGATGGTCTGCGGGATGCCGAGGGCGAGCCCGGCGAGAGCCCGCCCGCCGGCGGGGCAGATCTTGAACCCCATCCCGGCCCAGCCGCGCCGATCAGCCCTTCGGCCCCGGTCACGGAACCGAGCATCGGCCGGGCATCGGGCCAGGCATCGGGCCAGGCATCGGGCCAGGCATCGGGCCAGGCATCGGGCCAGGCATCGGGCCAGGCATCGGGCCAGGCATCGGGCCGGGCATCGGGAAGCGCATCCACCGCGGAGAAGGTCGATCGGCCGTGAGCGAGGGCCCTTTCCTGCGTCCAGGGAATCGATCGTCGGTACGGGAGACGTGTCCCTGGCTGGGGGCGATTGGCCGGGCAGGTCCGATAAGTTGGCTAAATGTCCTTTGCCAGCACATTGGCGCCACCGAGCGGAACTCCCGTTCTGTCGCGTCTGGCGTGGCTGGACGCGCTCCGCGGCATCGGGGCGGTCGCCGTACTGGCCGAGCACATGCTGCCGTGGGTGATCCCGTCGCTGCGGCCGTACTGGTTCAACCTCGGCATGTACGGCGTGCTGGTCTTCTTCCTCGTCAGCGGCTACATCATCCCGACCTCCCTCGAACGCCGCGGCGACGTCGGCGGCTTCTGGATCGGCAGGATCTTCCGCCTCTACCCGCTCTATCTCGCCGTGATCGCCGTGGTGCTGGCCACCTCGTGGTGGATCCCGGTCCGCGTGGACGTCCCGCGGGAGCCGTCCTCGGTCGCCGCGCACGCCACGATGCTCCAGGACGTCCTCGGCACCGCCGCCCTGGTCGACACCATGTGGACCCTCGCCTACGAGATGGTCTTCTACCTGGTGGTCACCATGCTGTTCGTCGCTCGAGGGCACCGCCGCAGCGGCCCGATCGCGATCGTGTTCGGCGCGGCCGCCGTGGTCAGCGGACTGGTCATGGCCGCCGCGCCGGTCCCGCCGGGCCCCTGGCCCTCGTGGTCGGCGTTCGCGGTCTTCGGTGTCGGTCTCGCGTGCCTGGTCAGCGGCAGGTTCGTGAAGCCCGCCGCCTGGGTCATGGGTGCCGGCGCCCTGGCTCTGCTGGTGCTGACGAGCAGGGTGCCGTGGTTCGGGCTGGCCATCCTCGCCGTCATGTTCGCCGGGACCGCCATCCAGCGGTGGGAGCGGGGCGAGGGCGCGCTGTGGCCCGTCGCGGTCACGGCCGCCCTCGTCGCGGTGGCACCCGCGTGGGCGACCCAGGCCGGCTGGTGGTGGGTACGGCCCGGCGTGTGGATCACCACGATCGCCCTGGCAGCCGCGACGTTCGCGGGGGCGATGGTGTTGCGGCGGCGCCTTCCGTTCCGCTTCCTGGCGTGGCTCGGAACGATCAGCTATTCGCTCTACCTGCTGCATCATCCGCTGCTGAAGGCCTTCGTCGTCGTGACGGGGGATCTGCGCCGGGCCGCGCTGCCCGTCCAGGCGGGGATGGCCGCGCTGTATGTGGTGCTGGTGCTGGGGGCCAGCTGGCTGACCTACCGCTGCGTGGAGTCCCCCCTGCAGCGCCTCGGCCGCCACGTCATCACCCGCCGCCGCTGACCCTGAGCTGACAACACCACCCACACCGACCCACCGGATGCCACCCGGGCCGATGCTTCCCCGCACCCGGTAAGGCTTCCGCGCCGTGCCGATGGCTACCGGATGCCGGCTACTCGCTGCTCTCCCGGCCCGGTCGCCGGACCCGTCGAACGAGGGTGGCTCGGTGTGCCTGGTCCGTCGGGGCGGCCGGCCACGTGCGCTCGGTGACGCGTATCCCTGGACAGGCCCCGGCCCCGTGCCCAGGGTGGCGCGTGGCACGGCTTGCCGTACGGGAAGGAAAGCGCCCCGCCGTACGGGAACGAAGGCAACCCGCCGCACGGGGAACGAAGGCAACCCGCCGCACGGGGAACGAAGGCAACGCGCCGCACGGGGAAGAAAGCGAGTCGCCCTACCGGAACCACAAGAAAGAAGCGCGGGAACGGGAAAGGCCCCGCACGAAGGTCGTGCGGGGCCTTTCGGCTAGCTCAGGTCGAGCGAGGGTAGAGCGTCAGCTCTGCCCGCCGGCGAGCTTCTCGCGCAGGGCCGCGAGAGCCTCGTCCGAGGCGAGCGCGCCCGCGGCCGGAGCCGAGGACGAGCTGCTGCTGGACGGGGCCTGGGTCTCGCCGCTGTAGGACGAGGGGACCTCACCGGCCTCAGCCTCGGCCTTGCGGGCCTCCTCGATCTGCTTCTTGTGGGCCTCGAAGCGGGTCTGCGCCTCGGCGTACTGGCGCTCCCACTCCTCACGCTGCCTGTCGAAGCCCTCGAGCCACTCCCCGGTCTCCGGGTCGAAGCCCTCGGGGTAGATGTAGTTGCCCTGGTCGTCGTACGTGGCCGCCATGCCGTACAGCGTCGGGTCGAACTCGACCTCGGCGCCGACGCCCTCGTTGGCCTGCTTCAGCGAGAGGCTGATGCGACGACGGTCGAGGTCGATGTCGATGATCTTGACAAAGATCTCGTCGCCGACCTGGACGACCTGCTCGGGGATCTCCACGTGGCGCTCGGCCAGCTCGGAGATGTGGACCAGGCCCTCGATGCCCTCCTCGACGCGGACGAACGCACCGAACGGCACCAGCTTGGTGACGCGGCCCGGCACGACCTGGCCGATCTGGTGGGTGCGGGCGAACTGCTGCCACGGGTCTTCCTGCGTCGCCTTGAGCGAGAGGGAGACGCGCTCGCGCTCCATGTCGACGTCGAGAACCTCGACGGTGACCTCCTGGCCGACCTCGACGACCTCGGAGGGGTGGTCGATGTGCTTCCAGGACAGCTCGGACACGTGAACCAGACCGTCGACGCCGCCGAGGTCCACGAACGCACCGAAGTTGACGATCGAGGACACGACGCCCTTGCGGACCTGGCCCTTCTGGAGGGTGTTGAGGAAGGTCTGGCGGACCTCGGACTGGGTCTGCTCGAGCCAGGCGCGGCGGGACAGGACCACGTTGTTGCGGTTCTTGTCCAGCTCGATGATCTTGGCTTCGAGCTCGCGGCCGACGTAGGGCTGCAGGTCGCGAACACGGCGCATCTCGACCAGGGACGCCGGCAGGAAGCCGCGCAGGCCGATGTCGAGGATGAGACCACCCTTGACGACCTCGATGACGGTACCGGTGACGATGCCGTCCTCGTCCTTGATCTTCTCGATCGTGCCCCAGGCGCGCTCGTACTGGGCGCGCTTCTTGGACAGGATCAGGCGACCCTCCTTGTCCTCCTTCTGGAGAACGAGGGCCTCGACGTGCTCGCCGACCTCGACAACGTCGGCCGGGTCGACATCGTGCTTGATCGAGAGCTCACGCGAGGGGATGACACCCTCGGTCTTGTAACCGATGTCGAGCAAGACCTCGTCTCGATCGACCTTGACGACGGTGCCCTCGACGATGTCGCCGTCGTTGAAGTACTTGATGGTCTCGTCGATCGCGGCGAGGAAGGCCTCTTCGGAACCGATGTCGTTGACCGCTACCTGCGGGGTGCTCGAGGTGGCCTCGGTGCTGCTCGTCATGTGTGGAATTGCTCCGAACGCGGACAGATGTCGATGTGGCGGATGCGCAGCAGGCTCTCTTCCGCATCAAGCCGAGGATGACGTCATCGACGAGACCGAGCGCGAGCCCGCTCCGTCTGAGGCGCGCGCGAGCCCACAGCGCAGCGATCAGCATATGAGACCTGGCGGGCGGGGTCAATCCGAGGACACGGGAGTGCAACGGGCGCAAAGCCGCGTGAGGCCGCCTAGTAGGCGTTGAGCTGGGCTCTCCGCTTGGCAGCGATATTACCCGCAGATTTCCGTGGGATGGAGATCCGCTGTGGGTCTCCATCGGAGACGTAGCGCTCACCAGGGTGCTTGTTCAGCCATTCCAGCCAGTACTCCGAGCACCACTTCCGGCATTCGCCCCGTTTGCCGTTGCTCTGGATGCGTTGGATCGCACCCCGATCGAAATTTTTCGCGTAAGGCGAAACGGAGGGCTCCGCTCCTGCGAGGAAGACGCCGGCGAAATCATATCCGGTGCCGTTCCATGATCCGGCCCTGGCGATCTTCTTGGGGTGCGGCATGGAGCCGAACGGCAGCGCGAGCGTGTCGCCCTCCGGCGCGCCGAACTTCTTCAGCAGCCGTTGCAGCCTGACGATCTGCTCCTTGACCTTCTTGTCCGGCAGCACGGCCAGGTTGGGGTGGCCCCAGGTGTGGTTGGCCACCTCGAAGCCGTGGTCGGTCAGCCACCGCACGGCCCTGGCCTGGTCGTCCTGCCGCTGCAGCCCGAACGGCTGGCGGTTGACCCAGAAGGTGGCCACGGGCCGGAAGCCGGGGTACTTCCTGGCCACGTCGTAGATGATCGCGACGGCGGTGTCCTTCTTCGGCATGCCCGCGCCGTCCAGCGCGAAGTGGCTCGGGTGGCCGTCGTCGAAGGTGAGCACGACGGGGAACTTGCCGGCCGGCACCGCGATGTCGCCGGTCACGAACTCCTTGGCGGTGATCGGGACGTACCCCTGCCTGGCCAGCTTCTCCAGCTCCTGGCGGAACTGCGAGGGCGTGCGGTCGATCGACGCGAACCGCTTCTTCATGATCCGGTGATACATGATCGCCGGGACCAGGCCGAGCTCGTTGGCCTTCACCTGCTTGGCGAACTCCGGCGTGGCGGTGACCGGGGGCGGCCGGTCGGAACTGGGCAGGTCCGCTTCCGCCTCGGGGGTCGCAGGAGCGTTCCCTGACGGCTTGGCCGTGCCGACCGTCGCGGCCTGCCCGACGGTGGGCTCGCCGGCTGTGGGCAGCAGTAAGAGGGTGGCGATCGCGATCGTGATGACCACGACGTTGACTATCCCGATGATCCGCGTGAGCAACGCTGAATTCCGCACTGAACTCCCGTGCCGATCGGGGGCAGACCAACCATCTCAGCCTAGACCAGAACGGCTCAGAGGCTTTCATGATCGATCCGCCCGGTGGTCACATTCTCCTGCCGCTGCCCGCCGCCGGCGGCCGCAACCCCGCGCCGAGCGCTTCCCGCACAGGCCGGCCCTGTCCAGCCGAGGCACCCACCCGTCACGAGCAGGGCGCATCCCCGGCCGGGCGGGTCACGGGCGAGGTCAGGATCCCGAGCGAGTCACGCCGAGCGAGCCAAGCCGAGCGCCGCGCATCCGGACGGCCACGCGCCGGACGGAGCGCACGAGCGTCCAGAAGGACACCCGCCAGGCCCAGACGGAGGGCACGGGCCTCCGGAAGGACACCCGCCCGGCCCGGACGCAGCGCACGGGCCTCCGGAAGGACACCCGCCAGGCCCAAACGGAACGCACGGGCCTCCGGCAGGACAACCTGGGCAGGTCGTTCGCCGGCGGACAGGCGCCGTGCCGAGGGCGCGGGAAGCGCCGCTCCCCCGAGACGAAAAGCCCGTCAGCCAGCCCCCCGTGGCCGGCGGCATCGGCAGCGGCCACGGCAGGCCGCGCTCGAGCGTCCGCCCGCGGTCCGAAGAAGGCGGCCGACGACCCCGGCGTCCGCCACCCCGGCCCCGCGGGGCTGGAGTGGCGTGATGGACGGGCGCCGGCCCCGTGCCCAGAGTGGCCTATCCCCCGCGTGCCGTACAGGCACGGGGACTTCTCCCGCGCGCACAGGCATGGGGCCCTTCCCGTGCGTGCCGTACAGGCACGGGAGCCTGTCCCGTGAAACAGGCGCGGTGGCCTCTCGCGGGCGTGCCGTACAGGCACGCCCGTCGGTGCGCCCGGCGGGCATTCCCGGCCGGACGCCCGGCGGTCAGTGGCCGGCGTCCTCCCAGGTGCGGCCGACGCCGACGGAGACCTCCAGGGGCACGCGCAGGCTGTAGGCCGAGTTCATCTGGTCGCAGACGACCTGGCGGAGCGTCTCCAGCTCGCCAGGGGCCACCTCGAAGACCAGCTCGTCGTGCACCTGCAGCAGCATGCGCGAGCGCAGCCCCTCCTCGCGCAGCGCCTGGCTCACGTGGAGCATCGCGACCTTGATGATGTCGGCCGCCGAGCCCTGGATCGGCGCGTTGAGCGCCATCCGCTCGGCCATCTCCCGCCGCTGCCTGTTGTCGCTGGTCAGGTCGGGCAGGTAGCGGCGGCGGCCCATGATGGTCTCGGTGTAGCCGTCCTTGCGGGCCTGGGTGACGATCTCGTGCAGGAAGTCGCGGACCCCGCCGAACTCCTCGAAGTACTCCTCCTTGAGCGCCCTGGCCTCGGCGACGGGGATGTTGAGCTGGCCCGACAGGCCGAAGTCGGACAGCCCGTAGGCCAGGCCGTAGTTCATCGCCTTGATGCGGGCCCGCAGCTCGCCGTCGACCTGCTCGGGCGGCAGGTCGAAGACGCGTGCGGCGGTCGCCTGGTGGAAGTCGTGGCCTGACTCGAAGGCGGCGATCAGCGACTCGTCGCCCGACAGGTGGGCCATGATCCGCAGCTCGATCTGGCTGTAGTCGGCCGTCAGCAGCGTCTCGTAGCCCTCCCCGACGACGAAGCCCTGCCGGATGCGGCGGCCCTCGGACGTGCGGATCGGGATGTTCTGCAGGTTGGGCTTCTCGCTCGACAGGCGCCCGGTGGCGGCGACGATCTGGTTGAACGTCGTGTGGATGCGTCCGTTGTCGGAGATCTCCTTGATCAGACCCTCGACGGTGGTGCGCAGCTTCTGCTGGTCGCGGTGGCGCAGCATGATGACCGGCAGCTCGTGGTCGGTCTGCGTGGCCAGCCAGGCGAGCGCGTCGGCGTCGGTGGTGTAGCCGGTCTTGGTCTTCTTCGTCTTGGGCAGGTTGAGCCTGACGAAGAAGATCTCCTGCAGCTGCTTGGGCGAGCCGAGGTTGAACGGCTCGCCGACCACGCGGTGCGCCTCCTCGACGGCCTGCTTGACGGCGGCGCCGAACTCGGCCTCCAGGCCCGCGAGGTAGGCGCGGTCGGCGCCGATGCCGGCCCGCTCCATCTCGGCCAGCACGCTCAGCAGCGGAAGCTCGACGTCCTGCAGCAGCTGGGTGCCGCCCCGCCCGGCCAGGAACGACTCCAGCGAGTCGGCCAGCTCGCGCACCGCGTGGGCGCGCAGGGCGAGGTCCTTGGCGGGCGCGTCCTCGTCGTCGCCGAACAGCGCGGCCTGGCCGCCGGACTCCTCCTCGACCTTGAGGTCGCGGTGGAGGTAGCGGCGGGCCAGATCCTCGAGGGCGAAGGTGCGCTGGCCGGGCATGGCCAGGTAGGCGGCCAGCGCCGTGTCGCACGACAGGCCCTTCAGCTCCATCCCCTGGGCCCACAGGGCCAGCATGGGCCCCTTGGCGTCGTGGACGGCCTTCGGCCTCGCCTCGTCGCCCAGCCACGCTCTGAGGGCGCTCTCGTCGGCCTCGGTGAGCCGTGTGGGGTCGATGTGGGCGGCTGTGCCGTCGGGCGAGGCGATCGCGATGCCGTCGATGCGGCCGCGGCCGCTGCCGTAGGCGCCGCGGAAGGCCACTCCCGCGCGGCCCTCGGGCATCGCCGACAGCCATCCGGCCACCCTGTCGGGGCCGAGGATCACGGTCTCGACCTCGAAGCCCTGCTCGGGCTCCGCCTCGCCGGTGCCGAGCACCTTGAAGACGCGCTCGCGCAGCTCGCCGCGGATCTGCAGGGAGTCGAACAGCTTGTTGATCTCCTCGCGGTCCCAGGTGCCCTGCCGCAGCTCGGCCAGGTCGGCCTCGAGGGGCACGTCGCGCAGCAGCTCGGTCAGCCGCCGGTTCATCAGGACCTGGGCGACGTGCTCGCGCAGCTTGTCGCCGACCTTGCCCTTGACCTCGTCGACCCGGTCGATGAGGGCGGTCAGCGAGCCGAACTCGCGCACCCACTTGGCCGCGGTCTTCTCGCCCACGCCGGGGATGCTCAGCAGGTTGTCGCTGGGGTCGCCGCGCAGCGCGGCGAAGTCGGGGTACTGCTGCGGAGTCAGGTCGTACTTCTCCTGCACGGCCTCGGGAGTGAAGCGGGTCATGTCGCTGATGCCGCGCCGGGTCATCAGCACCGTGACCGCGGGGCTGACCAGCTGGAGCGCGTCGCGGTCGCCGGTGACGATCAGGACGTTCATGTCCTCGGCGGCGGCGCGGGTGGCCAGCGTGGCGATGAGGTCGTCGGCCTCGTAGCCGGCCAGCGACAGCCGCGGGATGCGCAGCGTGTCGAGCAGCTCGAAGATCAGCTGCATCTGGCCGCGGAAGTCCTCCGGCGTCTCGCTGCGGTTGGCCTTGTAGTCGGCGTACTCGGCATGCCGGAACGTGGGCTCGGACCGGTCGAAGCACACCACCACGTTGGTCGGCTGCTCATCCCGCAGGATGTTGGTCAGCATGGAGGTGAACCCGTAGACCGCCTCGGTGTGCTGACCGTCGGTGGTCATCAGGTTGGCATCCTTCAAGGCGTAGAACGCCCGATAGGCAAGGGAATGCCCATCCAGGAGCAACAGGCACGGACGGGCGGGGGTCACTTCACTCTTCGGCACACTCGCAGCCTAGTCTCCATGTGCGACAGAAAACGTGAGCTCTAGGTACAGGAGGCGTCCCCTTGACGTTCGACGTGGCAGCGGTGAACGAGCTGAACAAGGGCACGATCGGCGAGCGCATGGGCATCGAGTTCCTCGAGGCCGCCGCCGAGCGGGTGGTGGCGAGGATGCCGGTGAAAGGCAACACCCAGCCGTACGGCCTGCTGCACGGCGGCGCCTCGGTGGTCCTCGCCGAGTCGATCGGCTCGATCGGCGCGGCCATTCACGCCGGACCCCGGCGCATCGCGGTGGGGATCGAGATCAACGCCACCCACCACAGGTCCGCGACCGAGGGTTACGTGACCGGCGTGGGCACCATGCTGCACGGCGGCAGGTCGCTGGCGAGCTACGAGGTGGTGATCACCGACGAGCAGGGCCGCCGGGTGTGCACCTCGCGCATCACCTGCATGCTGCGGGACGCGTGAGTCACAGGCGCGACTTGTGCCCATTCTTTGCGCGCCCGCCCCGGGGATCGCTACGGTGGTGCCGACAGACCCGCGGGGAGGCCGAGTAGAAAACGTGTGGGGCCGGGGAAGCCCTGCACGGTCCCAAAGGCCCCCCCGGGTTGCCCCTTACGGCTAGAGCACCTTCGACAGGAACAGCTTCGTCCGCTCGTGCTGCGGATTGCCCAGCACCTCGCGCGGCGCCCCCTTCTCGACGACGACGCCGTCGTCCATGAACACCAGCGAGTCGCCGACCTCGCGCGCGAAGCCCATCTCGTGGGTGACCACGACCATGGTCATGCCCTCCCGCGCCAGTCCCTTCATGACGTCGAGGACCTCGCCGACCAGCTCGGGGTCGAGCGCGGAGGTCGGCTCGTCGAAGAGCATGAGCTTCGGCTGCATGGCCAGCGCCCTGGCGATCGCCACGCGCTGCTGCTGACCGCCGGACAGCTGGGCGGGGTAGTTGCGCATCTTCGCGCCCAGCCCGACCCGCTCCAGCAGCTCGGCGGCCCTGGCGCGGACGGCGGCCGAGGACTCCCGCTTGACCCGCTGGGGCGCCTCCATGACGTTCTCCAGCGCGGTCATGTGCGGGAAGAGGTTGAAGCGCTGGAACACCATGCCGATGTCCTTGCGCTGCGCGGCGACCTCCTTCTCCTTGAGCTCGTGCAGCTTGCCGCCGTGCTCGCGGTAGCCGATCAGCTTGCCGTCGACCCACAGGCGGCCGGCGTTGATCTTCTCCAGGTGGTTGATGCAGCGCAGGAAGGTGGACTTGCCCGATCCCGACGGGCCGATGACGCACATCACCTCGCCGTTGCGCACCTCGAGGTCGATGCCCTTGAGCACCTCGACGTGGCCGAAGTTCTTGCAGACCTGCTCGGCCCTGACCATCACATCGCTCACGCCGCACCGCCTATGATCCTGACCCGGCCGCCGCCAGGGTGCGCTCCCCTGGCGAAGTGGCGCTCCAGGTAGTACTGCCCCACCATCATGATCGAGGAAAGGATCAGGTACCAGATGCATGCCATGATCAGCATCGGGATGACCTGATAGGTCGAGGCGTAGATCGTCTGCGCGGTGAAGGTCAGCTCGAGGTACGGCACGGCCGCCACCAGCGAGGTGTTCTTCAGCATCGAGATGGCCTCGTTGCCCGTCGGCGGCACGATGACGCGCATCGCCTGCGGCAGGACGATCCTGCGCATCGTCTGCATGCGGGTCATGCCCAGCGCCTGGGAGGCCTCCTGCTGGCCGGGATCGACCGACACGATGCCGGCCCTGATGATCTCGGCCATGTAGGCGGCCTCGTTCAGGATCAGGCCGATCGCCGCCACCAGGGCCAGATTCCCCACCAGCGACTGCGTGCTGAAGCTGATGAACTCCGGCCCGAAGGGGATGCCGAGGCTCAACGTCGGGAACAGCGCCCCGATGGCGCTCCAGATCAGCAGCTGGGTGTAGAGCGGGGTGCCGCGGAAGATCCACAGGTACACCCACGCCGTGCCGCGCATCAGCGGGTTGGGCGACATCCGCATCAGCGCGAGCACGACCCCCAGGCCGATGCCGCCGACCATGGCCACGAGCGTGAGCCAGATCGTGTTGCGCACGCCGTTCAGGACCGGCGCGGACAGGAAGTACCGCCACTGCTCGGGCCAGTTGTAGTTCGGGTTGGTGATGAGGTTGCTCACCAGCATCGCGGCGAGCACCACGATGACGGCCGCCGCCACCCACCGGCCGGGGTGCCGGACGGGCACGGCCCTGATCACCTCAGGGCGTGCCCTCTCCGTGTCGCTCATGGGTTATCCCTGTGCTCCGTTGATGACCGGGTCCGTGATGGCACCGTCGCCGACGCCCCACTTGTCGAGGATCGACTTGTAGGTGCCGTCCGCGATGAGCTCCTTCAGCGCGCCGAGCCACGCGTCCTTGAAGGTCGCGGAGTTCTTTCCGATGGCGTAGCCGTAGGGCGCGGTGTCGTAGGCCTGGCCGATGATCTCCAGCTTGCCGCCGGTCTGCTTGACCGCGTAGCCGACGATGGGCGAGTCGGCGAGCATGCCGTCGATCTTGCCCGACACCAGGTCGGCGTTGACCTCGGTCTGCTGCTTGCGCACGACCTGCTCGATGGCGGGCTTGCCCGCCTTGGTGCACTCCTCGCTCTTGGCCTTGATGTCGTCGACCTGCACGGTGCCCTGCTGCACACCGATCTTCTTGCCGCAGGCGTCGGCGGGGTTGACCGCCTTCGGGTTGCCCGTCTGGGTGGCCCAGGAGGTGCCCGCGGAGTAGTAGGTGACGAAGTCGACGACCTTCTCCCGCTCCTTGTTGTCCGTGAAGGAGGAGGCGCCCAGCTCGTACTTGCCCGACTGCAGGCCCGGGATGATCGTGTCGAAGCCGGCGTTCTGGAACTCGGCGGTCAGGCCGAGCTTGCCCGCGACGGCCTCCACCAGCTCGACGTCCCAGCCCACGATCTTCTGCGTGGCGGGGTCGACCGACTCGTTCGGCGGGTAGGAGGCGTCGACACCGACGATCAGCTTGCCGTCCGACTTGATGGCGTCGGGCACCATCGCCGCCAGCGTGCTCTGCGGGCTGGCCGCCGCCGAGGAGGCCCCGGTTGCCGCCGTGGCCGCCGGACTGGCGGCAGTGGTGCCGCCTCCGCCACCACAGGCCGTGAGCGTCAGCGCGCCCGCGACGACGAACGTGCCAGCCGCGAGCGCGCGGCGGGAAAGAGTACCCATACTCACAACGGTCCCCTTCGGTTCCTGGTCTTGTCGCAGAGATGCTCCCGCAAGCTTGTCACCAGGCAGATCACCGCTCAGACACAATCGGACAACTTCCTACAAGCGTAAGTCTTTCGATGAAGACCGAATATCGGCTCAACATCTCTTGCGGCGGACACCTGTCACATTGCCCGCCCTCCTCGTACGGTGGCGACGTGCGCCGACCCGTCCTCACCGCGTGCGCCCTCGTGGCGCTGAGCGCCCTCCTGGCCGCCTGCAGCCCCGCACCTCCACCGGCGAAGCCTCAGGCCAGCCCGACCTACGACCTGCCGGCCCGCCCGGTCCGCGTCAACGAGGTGCCGATCCACGCGGCGCCCGTCACCGACGGCGACACGCGATTCCAGGTGATCGGCCTGCAGACCGGCCAGGCCAGCCTCTCAGGCAGCCACGCGGAGTGGCCCGCCAAGGGGCAGTTCGTCACTGTCCGTGTCGTGGTGGAGAACCCGGGAAGATCCACGTCCCGGTTCGACGCGCGCAAACAGCGGCTCGTCACGGCCGACAGGCGGGAATTCCCCATCAGCGACACCGCGCAGATCACCAAACGCCAGCCCGTCGAGATCCCGGTGGGCGCCGGCGTGCGCATGGAGATGGACCTCTGGTTCGACATCCCCAAGGACGCCAGACCCACCGCGGTCAAACTGTACGGTGACCCGCCCATCGGCTATCCCACCACCGACGGCGTCCGGGTGGCGCTCACGTGAGGGTGAGGTGAGCGCGGGCGGAACCTGGACGGCCCCGCCCGCGCCGTACGTCAGTGCTGCTGGCCGTTGGGGCTGGTCTCGCCCAGGTCGCCGCCCAGATAGGCGGCGCGCACGGCCGGGTCGTTGAGAAGGTCGTGCGCCGGAGCGCTCTTGACGATCTTCCCGGTCTCCAGCACGTAGGCCCGGTGGGCCAGTTGCAGCGCCTGCTGGGCGTTCTGCTCCACCAGCAGGACCGTCGTGCCCCTGCGGTTGATCTCCTCGATGATGTCGAAGATCTGCTTGACCAGTAGCGGCGCCAGACCCATCGAGGGCTCGTCGAGCAGGAGCACCTTCGGCTTGGCCATCAGCGCCCTGCCGATCGCCAGCATCTGCTGCTCACCGCCGGACATCGTGCCCGCGGCCTGGTTGCGCCGCTCGGCGAGCCTGGGGAACAGCTCGTAGGCCTCGTTCAGCTCGGGGGCGATGTCGCCGCTGCGCGAGTAGGCGCCCATCAGCAGGTTGTCGTGGACCGACATGCCGGGGAAGATGCCGCGGCCCTCGGGCGCCTGGCCCAGGCCCGCCTCGACCCGCTTGTGGCCGGCCAGCTTGCTGATGTCCTTGCCGTCGAAGACGATCGAGCCCGACGACAGCGGGCGCAGGCCCGAGATGGTCTTCAGCGTGGTCGTCTTGCCCGCGCCGTTGGCGCCGATGAGTGTGACGATCTCGCCCTCGTTGACCTCGACCGAGATGCCCTTGATCGCCTCGATCTTGCCGTAGTGGACGTGGATGTCCTTGACCTCAAGAAGCATCTGCGGGTGCCCCCAAGTACGCCTCGATGACCCGAGGGTCGTTCCGCACCTCGTCGGGCAGGCCGTCCGCGATCTTCTGACCGAAGTCGATGACGCCGATGCGGTCGCTGATGCCCATGACGAGGCTCATGTCGTGCTCGATCAGCAGGACGGTGCGCCCCGCGTCCCGGATCTTCCTGATGAGCTGCTGCAGCGACTCCTTCTCCGCGGGGTTCATGCCCGCCGCGGGCTCGTCGAGCAGCAGCAGCTTCGGCTTGGTGGCCAGCGCCCTGGCGATCTCCAGCCGGCGCTGGTCACCGTAGGCGAGATTCTTGGCGTAGTCGCCGGCCCGGCTGGCCACGCCGCAGAACTCCAGCAGCTCCATCGCCAGCTCGCGGCCCTCGCGCTCGGCCTTGCGGTGCCACGGCAGGCCGAGAGCCACGCTGACCATGCCCGACCTGTGGTGCGCGTCGGCGCCCACCATGACGTTCTCCAGCGCCGACATGTTGTGGAACAGCCGGATGTTCTGGAACGTACGGGCGATGCCCCGCTTGGTGATCTTGAAGCGCTTCAGACCGCTGATCTTCTCGCCCTCGAAGCGCACCTCGCCCTCGGTCGGCTGGTAGACGCCGGTGACCACGTTGAACACCGTGGTCTTGCCGGCGCCGTTAGGGCCGATCAGCGCGAAGATCTCGCCCTCGTTGACGGTGAGCTCGACGCCGCGCAGCGCCGTCACGCCGCCGAAGCGCATCGTGAGCCCTCGCAGCTCGAGCAGGGCCTTCTTCTCCTGGTTCACTTGCTGGCCCCCTCAACGACCTCGGGCTTGGCCTCGGGCCCCGCGACCTCGGCACCGAGACTGCCCATGCCGCCCGAACCTTCCTTCAGCTCGGCCTTGCGTTGTCTGGAGGGCAGCAGACCCTCCGGCCTGAAGATCATCAGAGCGACCAGCACCGCACCGAAGATCAGCATGCGGTATTCCTGCAGGCCACGGAAGCGCTCGGGCAGCCACGCGACGATGAACGCGCCCAGCATGACACCCGGAAGGTTGCCCGCGCCACCCATGACCACCGCGGCCAGGATCGTCGCCGACAGCAGGAACAGGAAGTCGTTCGGGTTCAGCGAGATGACCTTGGCCGCCCAGACCACGCCCATCGCGCCACCGATCGAGGCGCCGATGGCGAAGGCGAGCATCTTGAACCTGAAGGTCGGCACGCCCATGACCTCGGCGGCGTCCTCGTCCTCCCGGATGGCCGCCCAGGCCCGGCCGACACGGCTCTTCTCCCAGCGCTTCACCAGGATGATCACGACGACCGCGAGCGCGACCAGCATGTAGTAGTACGGCCGCGGGTCCAGCACGCCGTACTTGAAGATCTGGATGCCGAACAGCTCCACACCCTCGATGCTCGGCGGGTGCGGGATGCCGCGGATACCGTTCGGGCCGCCGATCGCGTCGGTGTTGCGGGCCGTGATGCGGATGATCTCACCGAAGCCCAGCGTGACGATCGCCAGGTAGTCACCGCGCAGCCGCAGCGTCGGCGCTCCCAGCACGACGCCGGACAGGGCGCAGATGAGGATGCCGACGACCAGGATCTCCCAGAAGTTCCAGCCCAGCTTGGTGCCCAGCAGGCCCATCGCGTAGCCGCCCACCGCGTAGAAGGCGACGTACCCGAGGTCGAGCAGACCGGCCTGGCCGACCACCACGTTGAGGCCGATCGCCAGCACCACGAAGGTGCCGATCGGGAAGAACAGCACGCTCGCCCAGTCGGAGTACGGCGACATGATCGGCGCCAGCGAGTCCGACGGGAGGAGCAGCGCGGCGACGATGAGCAGGATGTAGACCGCCCAGCGCTGCCACCAGGGAGCCACGGCCCACGCGTGGTGCAGGCGGTCGGTGAAACCGCCCCACGCGGAACGGATGTTTGACATTGCGTTCTTCTGGTTCATGCGCGCGCCTGCTGGAGTGATTCACCGAGAAGACCGGTGGGCCGGAACATCAGGACCAAGACGAGGACCGTGAACGAGATCACGTGCTTCCAGTCGGAGCCGAAGATGATGGCGCCGTAGTTCTCCACCAACCCCAGCGCGATTCCGCCGACCAAGGCGCCACGAAGGTTTCCGATGCCGCCGAGAACGGCCGCGGTGAAGGCTTTGATGCCGAAGAGAAAACCGATGTAGTAGTTGGTGTTCTCGTACGCGAGCAGATACAGCGCGCCGGCCACACCGGCCATCGCGCCGCCGATCAAGAACGTCATCTGGACGATCTTGTTGATGTCGACGCCCATGAGCACCGCGGCCTCGGGATTCTGCGCGGTCGCGCGAATACCACGGCCGATCTTGGTCCGGTTGACCAACCGCTCCAGCAGGATCATCATCAGCAGCGCGGACACGACCACGAACACCTGGTGAGCCATCACCTTGTGACCGAAGATCGAGAACAGCTCCGTGCGCTCCATGATGCGCGGCAGGCCCATCTGAATGCGGCCGCGCTCAGGCCTGTCGAAGACGGTAGGGATGATCAGGAGCGCGAACAGCTCCTGAAGGAAGATGGAGGCGCCGATGGCCGAGATGAGCGCGGCCAGGCGGGAGGCGCCACGCTTGCGCAGCGGGCGGTAGGCGATCCGCTCGAGCGCCGCGGCGGTGCCCGCCGAGGCGAGCGCACCGGCCGCGATCATGGCCACGACGAGGCCGACCAACGCGACACCGGTCAGGGGCGAGTTGATGCCGAGCGCGAACGGCACGTACATCGCGCCGAAAGTGCCGATCATGAACACTTCGGAGTGCGCGAAGTTGATCAGCCGCAGCACGCCGTACACCATCGTGTATCCGAGCGCGATCAGCGCGTAAATGGATCCGAAGGCAAGGCCGTCAATGGTTTGCGGCCAGAACTGAGCAAAGAAGTCATTGAACACTTGACGATAACCACTTCTAGGCGAGGGTTCTCCAGCACTGCCGGTAGCGAATGCGCGAAAGGAGCGGGACCGCTCGCGGCGATCCCGCTCCCCGCGTTCATCAGCTACCCGATCTCACCTGAGAGACAGGCGGGAGACCGTTACCCGAGCTTGGCCTCGGAAGCCTTGCCGAGCAGGCTGATGTTGCCACCCTTGACCTGGTACATGTAAATGTCCTTGGCCACGACCTCACCATTGGACTCGAACTTCACCTGCTTGGAAACGCCGGGGAAGTCGACCGTCTGGATGAAGGTGTTGATGTCCTCGGGCGTCACCTTGCCGGCCTTGACGGCCTCGATGAAGACCGAGGCGGCATCGAAGCCCTCGGTGGCGTAGATGGCGGGGTCGGCGCTGTAGGCGGCCTTGTAGTCGGCCGCGAACTTCTTGACCTTCTCGTCGGTCACGTCAGGCGTGGCGATGTAGCAGGGGCAGCCCACGAGCGCACCCTCGGCGTTGGCCGCGCCGGCGCCCTCGATGAGACCCTTGTCCAGCGAACCGTCGCCGCTGAAGAACTTGGCGTCCTTCACACCCTTGTCACGCAGCTGCTTGAGCAGCGGACCTGCCGCCGCGTAGTAGCCGCCGAAGAAGATGGCGTCGGGCTTGCCCGCGGCCACCTTGTTGACCACCGAGGAGAAGTCGCTCTCCGCCGGGTCGAGCGAGTCGTCGGTGACGGTCACGCCCTTGGACTTCAGCTGCGCGCGGACAGCGTCGGCCAGCGGCTTGCCGTACTCGGACTTGTCGTCGATCACGAAGACGTTCTTGGCCGCGGCGGCGCCGGCGATGAAGTCGGCGATGCCGGGACCCTGCACGCTGTCGTTCGGCAGCACGCGGTGCCAGTACTTCCAGCCGTTCTGTGCCAGCGCGGCGTTGGTCGCCGAAGCCGAGACACTCGGAATCTTGGCCTCTTCAAGCACCGGGGCCACCTGGGCGGACTCACCGGAGAACGCGGGGCCGACCAGAGCCACGATCTTGTCGGTCTTGATGGCCTGCTGGGCGAGGCCGACCGCCTTGGTGGCGTCAGCCTGGCTGTCGTACTCCACCATCTCGATCTTGACCTTGGGGTTGGTCGCGTTGTACTGGTCGATGGCCAGCTTCGCGCCGTTCCTGGGCGGGATCACGATGCCCGCGTTGGAGCCAGTCAGGTCGCCCATGAAGCCAATCTTGACAGTGGTGGGCGCCGCTTCACCGCCACCAGTGGGCGCTCCCGCGGGAGCGTCGGAGCCGCCGCCGCACGCAGCGAGACCGAGCGTGAGAGCCATACCAACGGCAAGCGCGCCGCCGAAGCGAGCAATCTTTGGCCGCAAGGCTGCCTTCCTTTCGCCTGATCCTTTGTCAGGACCGGAATCACAGAGTCATACCCATGCTGGGCTGACCCAGGGGGGTTGTGACGGTTAGTACAGCCAGGAGATGTCACGGGTTGGTACAGCGAACAGCCTCGTTACCGCTTCGTTATTACACCGATCCTTTACGGCTACCGCAGCGAATTGAAAGGTCAAACAACCTCAAAGGAACGTTCCACAGTATGAAACGACCAGTAGACACTTCCGCACATCAGAGGGCATGCTGATGTGAAATCGGCCGGCGGATGACGCTGTGGCGGTCGGGAATCCGGCCGATTCCTCACCCCTGCTTGGCGGCGTCGTCCACGACGATCTGCGCCACCTCGCGCATGCTCAGCCGGCGGTCCATCGAGGCCTTCTGGATCCACCTGAACGCCTGGGGCTCGCTCCAGCCGTGCTGGGCCATCAGCAGACCCTTGGCCCGCTCGACGAGCTTGCGGGTCTCCAGCCGGCCCGACAGCGACGACACCTCGGCCGCCAGCGCCACCATCTCCTCGTGCCTGCTGACCGCCATCTCGATCGCCGGCACGAGGTCGGCCTTGGTGAACGGCTTGACCAGGTAGGCCATGGCGCCCGCGTCACGCGCCCGCTCCACCAGGTCACGCTGGGAGAAGGCGGTGAGGATGAGGCAGGGCGCGACCCTGTCGGCCACGATCCGCTCGGCGGCGGAGATGCCGTCGAGGATGGGCATCTTCACATCGAGGATCACCAGGTCGGGACGGAGCTCGGTGGCCAGCTTGATCGCGTGCTCGCCGTCACCGGCCTCGCCCACGACGACGTAGCCGTCCTCCTGGAGCATCTCCTTGAGGTCGAGGCGGATCAGCGCCTCGTCTTCCGCGATCACCACTCGCCGCTGCGTACTCACGAGCAGAAGCCTACCGACGTCCGCTAGATTAGATCCACGCTGGCGTCCGGGGCTGATCCACCGCTGTGGGTAGACTCTGGACAGCAGAACCGGACAAGTCCGAAAAATGCCCCGATATCCCAATGGCAGAGGAAATGGTCTCAAACACCATCGAGTGTGGGTTCGAATCCCACTCGGGGCACCATCACCGCCGACCCTCCGATCCCGCCCCTCCGTAGAGCCACCATCCCGAAACTGTCGGTGACGGTTGCCATGCTGGCGGCATGCACCCTCGCGACACCGTGGACCGCGCACTCTCCCTGTCCGCCCAGGGCGTGAGCGACAGGGAGGTGGCCGCGCGATGCGGCGTCTCCGTCGGCGCCGTCAGGAAGTGGCGCACGGGCGAGCGGCGGGCCCGCGACGAGGCCGACCGACGGCGGCGCCGCGACTGCCCGCGATGTCACGACCGCCCGATGGACGTCACGGCCTACGCCCAGCCAGGTAGGCGACGCCGGGCGCGTCGGGCAGGTCCAGCGCCGCCACCGCCTTCACCAGCGTCTCGGAGCCGGCCGCGGGGGCGCCGCTCCTGCACACCCTGACCAGGTCGCGCGGCAGGTCGAGATGGTCGCCGCCCTCCTCGGCCTCCACCGCGCCGAAGACCGCCGCGTCCGCCGGTACGGCACGCAGCATCGCCCCGAACGCCACCGCGGCCGTCTCCTCCCCCGCGAACAGGTGGTACGGCGCGCCCTGCCGTACGGTGAGCTTGCCTTCGGGTTTGGTGAAGGCGACCTCCTGGCCGGGGCGGGCGGTCCTGACCCAGGTGGCGCCGGGCGCGTCGGCGCCGTGGTCGTAGCCGATCAGGTCGATGCACTCCCATGTGGGGTCGTGCTGCCAGACGGCGTACGTGCGCAGCGTCAGCGGGGCGTCGACGAGGACGCGGACGTGTTGTCCCGGTGTCCAGGCCAGGCCGGCCCGGCGATCCTGAGCCTGCGCATCCTGGGGGCGACCTGTTCGGCTGCCACGATCTCACCGGTGACGAACAGCCGGGAACGCAGCGCGCGGGTGATGGTGTTCACGGCACCCCTCTCCGATATATCTGTACTATTCAGCGACTATATCGCGACATATCGCGCTGGGCACGGGGTTCTGCGCCCCGAGATGTCGGCGGCGGCTCGGTTGGGATCGCGCTGGGCGGGGATGTTCTCCATCGACGTGATCACTGGAGGGGGGCAGGGATGACGCTGACCGTGTCGGACCGTGAGGCGTTCCTGGCAGAACCGCACATCGGGGCGCTGGCCGTACATGAGGAGGAAGGGCGCGGGCCGCTGGCCGTGCCGGTCTGGTACCACTACACGCCCGGCGGCGAGGTGGCGTTCCTGACCGACGGCGACTCCCGCAAAGCCGCGCTGATCACCAAGGCGGGGCGGTTCACCATGCTCGCCCAGCGGATGATCCCCACCTACCGCTACGTCTCGGTCGAGGGCCCCGTCATCTCCGCCAACCCGACGACCGTGGAGGAGATGGCCAAGATCGCCGCGCGCTACCTGCACGAGGACGCCGTCGAGGGCTACGTCGCCCAGTCGAACCTCTCGGCGCTCGTGACCTTCCACATGCGTCCCGAGCGCTGGCTGTCAGCTGACCTGGGCACCATCTGACGCTCCGGTATTTTGTGCCATGTGACTGCTATCGATCCCACCAGCACCGGCGCGTACGGCGTCGGGCTTGCCACGATTGCCGCCGACGGCACGGTTCTCGACACCTGGTTCCCCGCCCCCGCGTTGGGTGAGCCGCCCTCCGTGGGCACGCGGCGCCTGTCCGCCGAGGAGGCCGGCGACCTCGCCGCGCTGACCGGCAGGGACGACGCCCGTGGGGTCGAGGTGGTCGCCGTGCGCACCGGCATCGCCAAGCTGTCGGAGGCACCCGCCGACGCCCACGACGCCTACCTGCGCCTGCACCTGCTGTCGGCCCGACTGGTCCGCCCGCACGGGCTGAACCTGGACGGCGTGTTCGGCAAGCTGGCCAATGTCGTGTGGACCAACCACGGCCCGTGCGCCGTCGACGGCTTCGAGCAGACCAGGGTACGGCTGCGCGCCAAGGGCACGGTGACCGTCTACGGCGTGGACAAGTTCCCGCGGATGGTCGACTACGTGGTGCCGTCCGGGGTGCGCGTGGCCGACGCCGACCGGGTACGGCTCGGCGCCCACCTGGCCAGCGGCACCACGGTCATGCACGAGGGCTTCGTGAACTTCAACGCCGGAACGCTCGGCGCGTCGATGGTCGAAGGGCGGATCTCGGCCGGCGTCGTGGTCGGCGACGGCTCCGACGTCGGCGGCGGCGCCTCGATCATGGGCACCCTGTCCGGCGGCGGCAAGGAAGTCATCTCGATCGGCGAGCGCTGCCTGCTCGGCGCGAACGCGGGCATCGGGATCTCGCTCGGCGACGACTGCGTGGTGGAGGCCGGGCTGTACGTCACGGCCGGCACCAAGGTGGCCCTCCCCGACGGGCGCGTGGTGAAGGGCAAGGAGCTGTCCGGCTCGAGCGGGCTGCTGCTGCGCAGGAACTCGCAGACGGGAGCGGTGGAGGCGGTTCCGCGCACCGGAACGGGCATCGAGCTGAACGCGGCCCTGCACGCCAACGACTGACCCCGGACCCTTCTGTGTCGCCGACCGGAGTCATGGCCGGTCGGCGACGTCAGTCGAACAACTCGTCCACGGTGGTGACGTCGAACGCCCGGTCGATCCACGCGTCCGCGAGATCGGGATCGTGGCAGGCGAGGATCCGCTCCCGCGCCTGCTCCGAGACGACGAGCTTCCGCCTGGCGAGGATCTTCAGGATGGCCTCGGCCTTCCCTTCAATCTTCCCTTCGGCCTGATACTTCCGAGCGAAGTCGCTCTTGTACTCGTACGTTCCCACAGCCATCAATTCCTCCAGATGCTTGCGGGCGGCCTCCGGCAGCGCCGAGACCAGGTAGTTCAAGGGTGAGACCCATGGCGGATTATCGATATTGCCTTCGAGGAAGGCGTGAGGCACCGCGGGAGAGCGACAGCACACTCCTGAGGAGCGCGCCTGCGCGGCGGCTCCCCGGAGGATGCGCATCCGGGGAGACACAGCCGAGGGCGCCGGGCGGGCGACCGTACCGCTCGCCTGGGGTCCGCCCGTCCCGTCTGGATCGGGACGGCACGGGCGCCGGGTGAAGGGCGTGCTGTCAGTGGGCGTGGGAGACGGCGGAGCCGATCGTGTGGACGCGCAGCGCGTTCGTCGAGCCGGGCGTGCCGGGAGGCGAACCCGCGACGATGACGACCTTGTCGCCCTTCTCCAGCCGGCCGGTTGACAGCAGGGACGCCTCCACCTGCCTGACCATGTCGTCGGTGTGGTGCACGAACGGCACCTGGAACGTCTCCACCCCCCACGTCAGCGACAGCTGTCCGCGCACGTGGGGCGCGGAGGTGAAGGCCAGCAGCGGGATCGGCGAACGGTAGCGGGCCAGGCGGCGCGCGGTCTCGCCGGACATCGTGAACGCGACCAGCGCCTTCGCCCCGACGATCGCGCCGACCTCGGCCGCGGCGCGGGCGATGGCGCCGCCGGTGGTCTCGGGGAGACGGTCGAGGCTGTGGGTGGCGCGCAGCGACGACTTCTCCGCGGCGCAGGCGATGCGGTCCATGGTGGCGACGGACTCGACGGGGAAGCTCCCGACCGAGGTCTCGCCGGACAGCATGACCGCGTCGGCGCCGTCCATGACGGCGTAGGCGACGTCGGAGGCCTCGGCGCGGGTGGGACGCGGGGCGTTCATCATCGAGTCGAGCATCTGGGTGGCCACGATGACCGGGCGGGCCTTCTCGCGGCACAGCTCGATGATGCGCTTCTGGACGATCGGCACCTCTTCGAGAGGCAGCTCGACGCCGAGGTCGCCCCGGGCGACCATGATGCCGTCGAACGCCTCGACGATCTCGGGCAGCCGCTCGACGGCCTGCGGCTTCTCGATCTTGGCGAGCAGCGGGAGCCGTACGGCCTCCTGCTCCATGATGTTGCGGACCACGTCGGCGTCGGAGGGGCGGCGCACGAACGACAGGGCGATCATGTCGAACCCGGTGCGCAGCGCCCAGCGCAGGTCGGCCTCGTCCTTGTCGGTGAGGGCGGGGGCGCTGACGTTGACGCCCGGCAGGTTGAGCCCCTTGTTGTCGGAGATCATGCCGCCGATGACGACGCGGGTGGTGACGCGCGGGCCGTCGACGCGGGTGACCTCCAGGACCACGCGCCCGTCGTCGACGAGGATCGTGTCGCCGGGCCGCACGTCGTTCGGCAGGCCCTTGTAGGTCGTGGAGACCTGCTCGCGGTCGCCGGGGACCTCCTCGGTGGTGACGGTGAACACGTCACCGAAGCCCAGACGCACCGGGCCTTCCTCGAACTTGCCCACCCGGATCTTGGGGCCCTGCAGGTCGGCGAGCACGCCTACACCGCGGCCGAGGTCGGCCGCCACCTCCCGCACGCGGTCGAAGACCTCTTTGTGCAGCTCGTGGGAGCCGTGGCTGAGGTTGAAGCGGGCGACGTCCATGCCGGCGCCGATCAGCTCGCGGAGCCGGTCGGGCGTGGAGGTGGCAGGACCGAGGGTACAGACGATTTTCGCGCGACGAGTCACGTGTCCTACCTTAATTGGTACAGACCACTTGGCAGTCACGCGCGGGAGAAATCCCGGTGACGACGTCTCCACAGGTACCCGACCCAGGAGATAACTACAAGGACGGCCACGCCGAGCCGTACGAGATTGGTGTATTGCTCCGGATAGATGACGCCCTCGATGTAGTGGTCGATGAACCCGGACGGCGGCAGCCCCGCCATCCCGGCCCGGCGCCGCCCCCAGTCCTCGGCGACGGTCAGCGGGCACTCGACGCCGGTGATGATCGACAGCACTCCCCAGCCGGCGACCGCCAGGTGCGCCCAGATGGAGCGCGGCCACCGCCACGCGAGGAAGCCGCCCACCGCCAGGTAGGCGAGGAACAGGAAGTGCGTGGTCATCGCGGCGTCCGCGACCAGCCGGTACAGCATGCCGTCCAGTACGGTCCTGTCCAGCAGCGTCCCGTCCGGTAGCGTCCCATCCAGTACGGCAAGCACGAGATAGCTCCTCCGTGGTCACCGGCTGACGTCTGCCCGGTCGACGCCACTCGGGCGCGACGGCGGGCCGCCGTCACATCACCCGCCGATCGCCTGGCCGTGCGCCGAACGAACCACGGACTGCCTGGCCCGTGTGCCGACCGCCCGCGATCCGCCACGCCGGAGAGTCCACCGGTGTCGCGGTCCACGGGGCTGACCGCTCGCGAGCCGTCGAGCCGGGGCCCGCGATCCGGAGACCCCCGACCGAGGGGCGCCGGGGCGCGTGACCACGGGGCAGCCGGACCACGGACCGAATGAATCCGCAGCCCACCGGTCCAGGTGCCGCCGACCCCACGGACTTGCCAGGCCGCCGGACCACGGACCGCCGAACCCACGGACCCCGGACCACGTAACCCGCGAACCACCTAACCCACGATCCACGGACCGCCGGACCGAGGACCGCCGGACCTACGGACCTACGGACCACGTAACCCACGATCCACGGACCGCCGGACGGAGGGCCGCCGGTCCACCGAGCCGCTGATCCACCGGACCGTGCGACCACCGGGACCGCGCCCAGGAGACCACCGAGCCGCCAAACGATCGGACGCCGAGCCATCCAGCCGCCAGCCCACCAGCCGTCAGGCCTCAGGCCTCAGGCCGCCGGACTACCGGACTTTCCATCGGACCGGCAAACCGCCGAACCGAAGGGGCCCGAATCTGCCGAGCCGACAGATCGCCAAGCCGCCAAGCCGTCAGGCTGCCAAGCCACCAAGCCGCCAGATCGCCAAGCCGCCGAGGTCCCCGGGCTGTCGGGTCGCCGAGCCGCCGAGATCGCCGGATCGCCGAGGTCACCGGTCCGCCGGATCACGGGACCGCGACCCAGGAGACCGCGACCGTAAAGACGTCAGGTCGGAAACCGAACCCTTACCTCATGTTCTACCTCGCCGGCCCGCCTCGCGCCCCGTCTGTGCCAGATCAGATCCGCGCCCGTTTCAAGACGCGATCGTCTTCCCCAGCGCGAGCGTCTTCCAACGCGCGAGCGTCTTCCAACGCGCGAGCGTCATCCAAGGCGCGAGGTTCATCCAGGGCAGCGAGCTTCATCCAGGGCGCGAGCGCCTTTCAGGGCGCGATCGTCGCCGCCTTGTAGGCGTTGACGACGCCCCTGCCGTAGAACCCGTTCTTCGCCGTGTCGCCCTCGCAGACGTGGGTCTCTGTCTGCCCGAAGTACTTGTACTGGAAGGCGCGCGGCGACGGGCACGGCTTCGGTGTCGCGCTCGAGTACATCAGTCGCTCGACCGAGGCCGCGTCCATGGTCACCCCGCCGGGGCCCGGCCGGCCGAAGCGGCTGATGAGGATCGCGGCGACGCCGGTGGCGTGTGGCGCGGCCATCGAGGTGCCGTCCAGGTACTGGTAGTAGGCGCACCTGCCGTCGTGGCAGTCACGGACGACCTCCGCGGTCTTGGGCATGCCCGCCGCGTCGATCTTGTTCGTCGCGCGCATCGCGGCGGTAGGTGCCGCGGCCAGGATGGACCTGGTGGGCGAGATGCCGCCGCCGTCGAGCGAGTCGCCGCCGGGCGCGGACAGGTCGGTCTGCTCGATGCCGTAGTCGGAGTAGACCGCCTTGCGTCCCGACGGGCCGAGCGCGGCGATGGAGATGACGCCGTTCGACTCGACCGGCACGTTCAGGCAGGTGTTGTCAATCGTGCGGGACCGCTGGGAGTCCTTGGGGTAGTTGGGGCTCTTGTCGTCCGTGCGTGGGTGGCCCAGATCGGTGGAGCCGTTGCCGAGAGCGGCGATCACCGTGACGCCCTTGCTGCGGGCGTAGTCGATGGCGCGCTGCATACCGGTGATGATGGCGCGCTGCTCCGTCCGCTCGCGCTGGCTGTCGGCCTTGTTGTTCGGACAGTTGAACATCCACGGGTCGAGGTAGTAGCTCATGTTCACCACGTCGACGCCGGCGTCGGCGGCGTAGGTGAGCGCGTCGAGGCTGGGCTTGAGGAAGAACATGCCGGAGTCCTGGCCCGCCCGCAGGTTGAGCAGCTGCACGTTGGGGGCGACGCCCGCGATGCCCTTGCCGTTGATCGGGGAGCCGATGGTGCTGGCGACGTGGGTGCCGTGCCCGTCGTCGTCGACGTCGACGGGGTCCTTGCAGCTCTTGACCTCGCAGGGTCCGTCGAGGGGCTGGCCCTTGGGGTCCTTGGGCCGGTCGGTGACGAAGTTGCGGCTGAGCTCGCGGTTGAAGTTGGGGGCGATGTCGGGGTGTTTGCCGTCGATGCCGGTGTCTATGACGCCGACGAGCACCTTCTTGTCGCCGGGCGCGATCGCGTTGGCACGGTCGGCACCGATCATCTTCATGTCCCACTGGCGGGAGGCCAGCGGTTCGGCGGCCCGGGTGCCGGGCGCTCTCATGTCCGGCATGACAGAGGCGCGGGCCGACAGGGGCCGGGCGGGGAGGGCGGAGGCGTCGGCGCGTCCGGCTGCCATCCCGGCCTGTCCCGGGTGGAGGGCGGCCCACTGGTCCCGGGCGGAGACG
The DNA here is from genome assembly GCF_053605785.1 of Nonomuraea sp. NPDC003754. Taxonomy (NCBI): domain Bacteria; kingdom Bacillati; phylum Actinomycetota; class Actinomycetes; order Streptosporangiales; family Streptosporangiaceae; genus Nonomuraea; species Nonomuraea sp. NPDC003754. The sequence goes on along the minus strand of NZ_JBSGJX010000016.1, from coordinate 92,704 downwards.
TCGGCGCGCCCCGCTTCGGGGTGGAGGGCGGCCCATCGGTCCTGGGCGGCGGCCGAGGCGAAGCCGATCGGGCGGTCGCTGGAGACTCCCACGATCGCCGCGTCACGGGCGAGCGTGTCGACGAACGCGCCTTCGGTTCCCTTCACCACCACGTATCCGAGCTTGGGCTCGACCGACACGGCACGGCCGCCGTGGGCGGCGATCGCGGCGACGGCCTGGGCCTGCCTGCCCGCGGCGTAGAAGACGAGGTAGTCGGCGTCAGCGGAGGAGACCGGCCGCGCGAGCGTGGCGGCGGTGGTACATGCGGTCACCGACATCGCCATCGCCGCCGCGAGAAGTCCCAAGGTGATACGCCGCATAGAAACCCCCGTTTTCGGTCGCCGCATACGAGGGGAGCATCTTGTCGAGACCATTCCCCGTCTGCAACTTATTCACCCCTTTGTGTGCTTTATCGCGATCTTTGCCGCATGTTGGTCACGTACGCCAGCGCGCCACGCCGCCAAGGCGTACAGAACCTGCCGGCGCCGTGGAAGGGCCACGCCGGTGAACGGCGCCGCCCTGACGACGCGACCTGCCGGACCAGGCACCGTGGACGGCGTGACAGGCACTGAACGGCACCGTCTGGACGACGCGGCCTGCCGCCAGCCACGGATGCCACTGAACGGCACCAGGTCAGGCGTCATGGACGGGATCGCACACCACTGCACGGTACCGCCGGGGAGATACGCCACGACCTGCGGTGGCACTCGACGCGCACAGATGGAGCCCCGCCACGGCCCGCGCCGGCCAGCCACGCCGCCGGGATGCACATCACCTGCTGGAGCATGCGACGGACCGGCGCACACCGGCGGCCACCATGGTGGGCGCGGCCAAACCACGCCGCCAGGGATGTGCGCGAGCGGGCGCCAGGAGCGTTCCGGTGGTTCTGCGGCACCAGGCGTCATAACAGGCACACACCGGCGAACGGCCCCGCCAGGGGCGCACAGAACCCGCCAGAGCAGACGCCATGGGACGGGCCGCACGACGGTCAACGCCGCCAGGGTCGCACACAACCCCGCCAGAGCAGACGCATGGACCGACACACACCGACAAACCGCATCGCCAGAGGGCACAGTTGCGCCTCCGCCGGCGGGTCGCACACAACCCCGCCAGAACAGATCGCCATGGGACGGGGCCGCACGGGGGCAGAGCCGCCGGGGCCGCACCGGGCTGTCGGAGCAGGTCAGGCGGGGTTTGCGATCCCCGAAGAAAGCGGGCTGCCGATCATCGCCGTGGTGTGCGCCGGACGATCCGGCCAAGGCCGCGCCGGCCACCGCGATGGCGAGGGCGGCGGCGCAGCGCCATACGGAAGGCGACGAGAACGCCCGCCCGGGAAGCCCGGGCGGGCGTTCGTCGTTCACCTCGGCCGCGTCACACCAGCGGGCGCGCCGTCGGCAGGATCGGGTACGGCAGCGCCGTCTCGCCGGTCAGGAAGCGGTCCACGCCGGACGCGGCCGCCCGCCCCTCGGCGATGGCCCACACGATGAGCGACTGGCCGCGTCCCATGTCCCCGGCGACGAACACGCCGTCGACGTTGGTCATGTAGGTCTTGTCGCGTGCCACGTTGCCCCTGGCGTCGTAGTCCACGCCGAGGTCCTGCAGCAGCGCCCCCTTCTCGGGGCCGACGAAGCCCATCGACAGGGTGACCAGCTCGGCGGGGATCTCCCGCTCGGTGCCGGGGATCGGCTTGAAGCCTGCCTGCGGCCCCTCGACCTCGACCAGGCGCAGTGCCCTGACGTTGCCGTCGGCGTCGCCGACGAACTCGGTCGTGGAGACCGCGTAGACCCGTCCGCCGTCCGCGTCGGCCAGCTCCTCGTGGGCGCTCTCCATCTTGAACAGGATGGGGAACGTCGGCCAGGGCTGCGAGCCGGGCCGCGCGGCGGGCGGCTGGGGCATGATCTCCAGCTGGGTCACCGAGACGGCCCCCTGGCGGATCGCGGTGCCGATGCAGTCGGCTCCGGTGTCGCCGCCGCCGATCACCACGACGTGCTTGCCGCGGGCGTTGATCGGGGAGTCGTCGAAGTCCCTGTTGGCCGGCGGGAGGTACTCCATCGCCTGGTGGACGCCCTTGAGGTCGCGTCCGGCGACCGGCAGGTCGCGCCAGGCGGTGGCGCCGCCCGACAGCACGATCGCGTGGAACTCCTCGCGCAGCTGGGCGGCGGTGATGTCGACGCCGACGTTCACCGAGGTCCTGAACTCGGTGCCCTCGGCGCGCATCTGCTCCAGGCGCCGGTCGATGTGGCGCTTCTCCATCTTGAACTCGGGGATGCCGTAGCGCAGCAGCCCGCCGACGGCGTCGGCCCGCTCGAAGACCACGACGTCGTGGCCGGCGCGGGTGAGCTGCTGGGCGGCGGCCAGGCCCGCGGGGCCCGAGCCGACGACCGCGACCTTCTTGCCGGTCTTCACGGCGGGGGGCTGCGGCGTCACCCACCCCTCGGTGAAGGCGCGGTCGATGATCTCGACCTCGACCCGCTTGATCGCCACGGGGTCGGAGTTGATGCCGAGCACGCAGGCCGCCTCGCACGGTGCGGGGCAGAGCCTGCCGGTGAACTCGGGGAAGTTGTTGGTGGCGTGCAGCCGCTCGATCGCCTCACGCCAGTCGTGGCGGTAGACGAGGTCGTTCCACTCGGGGACGAGGTTGCCGAGCGGGCAGCCGTTGTGGCAGAACGGGATGCCGCAGTCCATGCAGCGGGCGGCCTGCTTGGTCAGCTTCGGCGCGGGGAAGTCCTCGTAGACTTCCCGCCAGTCGCGGATGCGGACGTCGACGGGACGGCGCGCCGGCAGCTCCCGGTCGTGCGTGAGGAAACCCTTGGGGTCGGCCATGGTGTGCGCCTCCTTAACCCTGAACCGCGGCGGCCATGACCGCCTCGTCGATGTCCCTGCCTTCGATGCGGGCGGCCTCGGCGGCCTGCAGTACCCGCTTGTAGTCGGTCGGCATGACCTTGCCGAACCTGGTGAGCGCGCCGTCCCAGTCGGCCAGCAGTTCCTTGGCGACGGGGGAGCCCGTCTCCTCGAAGTGCCTGCCGACGGTCTCGTGCAGGAAGGCGGCGTCCTTGTCGGTCAGCGGCTCGATGGCGACCATCTCGCGGTTGACCCGCTCGGCCCGCAGGTCGAGCAGGTAGGCGACGCCGCCCGACATTCCGGCGGCGAAGTTGCGCCCGGTCGGGCCGAGCACGACGACCTTGCCGCCCGTCATGTACTCGCAGCCGTGGTCGCCGACGCCCTCGACGACCGCGGTGGCGCCGGAGTTGCGGACGCAGAAGCGCTCGCCGACCACGCCGCGGATGAACACCTCTCCCGACGTCGCGCCGTACAAGGCGACATTTCCGGAAATGATGTGGCCGTCCAGCGGGGCGGTGTCGTGCGGGCGGAGCGTGATCCGGCCGCCGGACAGGCCCTTGCCCAGGTAGTCGTTGGCGTCACCGGTCAGCCGCAGGGTCACGCCGCGCGGCACGAACGCGCCGAAGGAGTTGCCCGCCGAGCCGGTGAAGCTCACGTCGATCGTGTCGTCGGGCAGGCCCGCGCCGCCGTACCGCCTGGTCACCTCGTAGCCGAGCATGGTGCCGACGGTGCGGTTGACGTTGCGGATCGGCAGGTCGAGCGTGACCGGGGTGCCGTGCTCCAGCGCGCCCTCGGCCAGGGCGATGAGCGTGTTGTCCAGCGCCTGCTCCAGGCCGTGGTCCTGGGCCACGGTACGGCGAAGCGGCGTGCCCTCGGGCAGCTCGGGCCGGTGCAGGATCGGCGACAGGTCCAGACCGTTGGCCTTCCAGTGGTCCTCGGCCGCGCTCATGTCGAGCATCTCGACGTGCCCGATCGCCTCGTCGAGCGAACGGAAACCCAGCTCGGCGAGGTACTCGCGGATCTCCTCGGCGATGAACTCGAAGAAGTTCACCACGAACTCGGGCTTGCCGCTGAAGCGGCTGCGCAGCTCGGGGTTCTGGGTGGCGACGCCCACGGGGCAGGTGTCGAGGTGGCAGACGCGCATCATGACGCAGCCGGACACGACCAGCGGGGCGGTGGCGAAGCCGTACTCCTCGGCGCCGAGCAGGGCGGCGATGACCACGTCGCGGCCGGTCTTGAGCTGGCCGTCGACCTGGACGACGATGCGGTCGCGCAGGCCGTTCAGCAGGAGCGTCTGCTGGGTCTCGGCCAGGCCGAGCTCCCACGGGGCGCCCGCGTGCTTGAGCGAGGTCAGCGGGGAGGCGCCGGTGCCGCCGTCGTGGCCGGAGATCAGCACGACGTCGGCGTGCGCCTTGGAGACGCCCGCGGCGACCGTGCCGACGCCGACCTCGGCCACCAGCTTCACGTGGACCCTGGAGACCGGGTTGGCGTTCTTCAGGTCGTGGATGAGCTGGGCCAGGTCCTCGATGGAGTAGATGTCGTGGTGCGGCGGCGGCGAGATGAGGCCGACGCCGGGCGTGGAGTGCCTGGTCTTGGCGATCCACGGGTAGACCTTGTGGCCGGGCAGCTGGCCGCCCTCACCGGGCTTGGCGCCCTGGGCCATCTTGATCTGCAGGTCGTCGGCGTTGACCAGGTACTCGCTGGTCACGCCGAACCGGCCGCTGGCCACCTGCTTGATCGCGCTGCGCCGGGCGGGGTCGTACAGGCGCTCGGGCTCCTCGCCGCCCTCACCGGTGTTGGACTTGCCGCCGAGCCTGTTCATCGCGATGGCGAGCGTCTGGTGCGCCTCCATCGAGATGGAGCCGTAGGACATGGCGCCGGTGGAGAAGCGCTTGACGATCTCCGAGACCGGCTCGACCTCTTCCAGCGGCACGGGCGCCCGGTCGGACCTGAAGGTGAACAGGCCGCGCAGCGTCATCAGCTTCTCGGCCTGCGAGTCGACCAGGCCGGTGTACTCCTTGAAGATCTCGTAGCGGCGGCTGCGCGTGGCGTGCTGCAGCTTGAAGACCGTCTCGGGGTTGAACAGGTGCGGCTCGCCCTCGCGCCGCCACTGGTACTCGCCGCCCACGTTGAGCCGCCGGTGGGCGTTCTCGACGCGCGGGTAGGCGTGGCGGTGGCGGGCGGCGGCCTCCTGGGCGAGCACGTCGAAGCCGACGCCGCTCAGGCGCGAGGTGGTGCCGACGAAGCAGGTGTCGACGACCTCCTCGCCCAGGCCGAGCGCCTCGAAGATCTGCGCGCCGGTGTAGCTGGCCACCGTGGACACGCCCATCTTGGACATGACCTTGATGACGCCCTTGCCGTAGGCCTTGATCAGGTTGCGCACGGCCTTGGGCTTGTCGACCTGGAGCATGCCGGTGTCGACCATGTCCTCGACGGTCTCGATGGCGAGGTAGGGGTTGACGGCGCCGGCGCCGTACCCGATGAGCAGCGCCATGTGGTGGCACTCGCGCGCCTCGCCGGTCTCGATGACCAGGCCGATCTTGGTGCGGGTCTTCTCGGCGATGAGGTGGTGGTGGACGGCACCGGTCAGCAGTAGCGACGGGATCGGCGCGAGCCGCTCGGAGAAGCCGCGGTCGGACAGCACGATGACGCGCGCGCCGCCCGCGATCGCCTCGGAGACCTCGGCGCAGATGGCGGCCAGCCGGTCGCGCAGCGCCTGCCCGCCGCCGGCCACCTCGTACAGGCCGCTGACGACGTAGGGGTGGAAGCCGGGCAGGTGGCCCTCGTCGTTGATGTGGATGATCTTGGCGAGCTCGTCGTTGTCGATCACCGGGTACGGCAGGACCAGCTGCCGGCACGAGGCGGGGCCGGGCTCGAGCAGGTTGCCCTCGGGGCCGAGCGTGCTGGCCAGCGAGGTGACCAGCTCCTCGCGGATGGCGTCCAGCGGCGGGTTGGTGACCTGGGCGAACAGCTGGCTGAAGTAGTCGAACAGCAGCCTGGGCTTCTCGCTCAGCACGGCGACGGGCGTGTCGGTGCCCATCGAGCCGATCGGCTCCTGGCCGGTCCTGGCCATGGGGCCCAGGATGATCCGCAGCTCTTCCTCGGTGTAGCCGAAGGTCTGCTGCCGCTTGACCAGCGTCTCGTGGGTGGGCAGCTCGTGAGCGCGGGCGGGCAGCTCCTCGAAGCGCACCAGACCCGCGTGCAGCCAGTCCTCGTACGGGTGCGCCGAGGCCAGCTCGGCCTTGATCTCGTCGTCCTCGATGATCTTGCCGCGGGCGGTGTCGATGAGGAACATGCGGCCGGGCTGCAGGCGGCCCTTGCGGACGACGTCCTCCGGCGCGAAGTCGAGCACACCGGCCTCGGAGGCCAGCACGACCAGGCCGTCGGTGGTCACCCAGAACCGGCCGGGGCGCAGCCCGTTGCGGTCGAGGACGGCTCCGGCCAGCGTGCCGTCGGTGAAGGTGATCGAGGCGGGGCCGTCCCAGGCCTCCATCATCGAGGAGTGGAACTCGTAGAAGGCCCGGCGCTGCGGGTCCATCTCGGTGTGGTTCTCCCACGCCTCGGGGATCATCATCAGCACCGCGTGCGGCAGCGAGCGCCCGCCCAGGTGCAGCAGCTCCAGCGTCTCGTCGAAGGAGGCGGTGTCGGAGCCGTCCGGGTCGCAGATCGGGAAGAGCCGCTCCAGGTCGCCGGGGATGAGGTCGGAGGCCAGCATCGCCTCGCGGGCGCGCATCCAGTTGCGGTTGCCCTTGACCGTGTTGATCTCGCCGTTGTGGGCGACGTAGCGGTAGGGGTGGGCCAGCGGCCAGCTCGGGAAGGTGTTGGTCGAGAAGCGCGAGTGCACCAGCGCGATGGCGGTGTCGTAGCGCTCGTCGGACAGGTCGGGGAAGAACGGCTCGACCTGCAGCGGGGTGAGCATGCCCTTGTAGACCAGGGTGCGGCTGGACAGTGAGGGGAAGTAGACGTCCGCCTCGTGCTCGGCCCGCTTGCGCAGGCAGAAGGCGAGCCGGTCCAGCTCCAGGCCGCTGCCGCCGTTCGGGTCGGCGACGAACAGCTGGCTGAAGTGCGGCATGACGGCGCGGGCGCTCGGGCCCGCGTTCGAGGTGTCCACGGGGACCTCGCGCCAGCCGAGGACCGTCAGGCCCTCCTGCGCCGCGATCTCCTCGATGAGCCGCACGGCGCTCTGCCGGGCCTGGCCGTCGACGGGCAGGAAGGCCATGCCCACGGCGTAGTGGCCGGGCTGGGGCAGCGGGAAGCCGGTGACGGCCCGCAGGAAGGCGTCGGGGATCTGCGTCAGGATGCCGGCGCCGTCGCCGGTGTCCGGCTCACTACCCTTGGCCCCCCGGTGGTCGAGATTGCACAGCGCCGTCAGGGCCTTCACGACGATCCCGTGGTCTCGGCGCCCGTTCGCGTCCGCGACCATGGCGACACCGCAGGCGTCGTGCTCGTTGGCGGGGTGGTAGAGGCCCTGGGGGGCGGGGAACCCGATGTGGGCAGCAGGCATTGAATCCCTCCCGTCGTCATCGTCTGCTTTGGTGTTGCAGGCGGGGACGACGTTGGCCCTGCTGCTGTTCGGTGGGTAGAGGGTATCGCACCCTGCCGGATTAGTGCCCACCCGGTCCACATCGCGAACATTCACAATATTTCGGCATGTGGACTCAGGTGTCCCAACACGCGATACCTTCCACATATTCCTCACTGATGTCCGCCCAGTCACCGGCGCCGGGCGCGCAGGCGCTCCCCCGTCGCGCGGCTAAGGTTGCTCCATGGAACGCGACGGCCTCGAAGCCCTGCTGGCGAGCGCGGGCGCCGACGGCAAACGGCTGCGCCACGCCCTCATGCTCGTGTGCGACAGCCAGTGGTGGACCCTGGCCGACCTGGTCAGGGCGAGCGCCACCTCCAGACGCTCCGTCGAGGCGCTCCTGCGCGAGATCAGGCTCGAACGGCAGGGCGAGCGCTTCCGGGTGCCGCTCCCGCACACCCCCGACTACCAGGACCTGTTCGCGGTCAGCGAGCCGCCCGCCGACCCCGTCGCCCACCTGCTCCCCCACTACGAGCACGTGGTCAAGCGCATGCACCACCTGATCAGGCATGCCCCCGCCGCGCGGCAGGCGCTCGACCACGTCTCCGCCACCGCCGAGACCGTCGTCCGCCGCGCGCTGCTGCTCGGCGCCAGGTTCTGGCTGCCGGGCGCGCGCGTGCTGTGCGTCGGCGACCACGACCTGACCTCCCTCGCGGTACGGCTGGTGCATCCCGAGGCCGAGGTGACGGTGGTCGACATCGACGAGCGCATCCTGGCCTACATCGACGCCCAGGAGCTGGGCGTGTCCACGCGGTGGGCCGACCTGCGGCTCGGGCTGCCCGCCTCGGTGCGTGAGCACGACCTGGCCGTCACCGACCCGCCGTACACGCCGGAGGGGGTGGGGCTGTTCGTGGGCCGCGCCGTCGAGGGACTGAAGGACGACGGCCGGATCCTGCTGGCCTACGGCGCGAGCGAGCGCACGCCCATGCTCGCGCTCAAGGTGCAGCACACGCTGTCGGCACTCAACCTCGCCTACGAGGCGGTCTACCCCGACTTCAACCGCTACTTCGGCGCGGAGGCGATCGGCTCGGCCGCCGACCTGTACATCCTGCGGCCCACGACGAAGACCCGCCCCGCCGTCGCGGCCCGCGTCGACAAGCTCGCGACCGCGATCTACACCCACGGGCCGCAGTCGATCGAGTCGGCACCCAAGGGGGCCGAGAAACCCCAGGGCGGTCCGGGCACGGGGCCCGACCTCGCGCCCGGGTTCGCGCCCGACCTGCTCGTCGGCGACTGGCCCAAGGAGCTGCCCCAGCCGCGCGCCAGGCTGGCCACCTGGCTGACCAAGCCGCACGCGACCGCGCCCTCGACGGTGGCGATCGCGGTGCCGGCGGGGCTCGAGGCCGCGCTCCCCCGCCTGCTGCTGGCCGGGCGCGCCGCGCGCGTGCGGGTCCACCTGGCCCAGCCGCCGCGCGACCTGCCGCGGCTCCCGGAAGTCTACGAGATCACCATGGACGGCCCGGTCCTGGACGCGGTACGGCTGCCGCCGCCCGCCGACGAGACGGGCCGGCTGGTGCGCCGGGTCCTGGACAACGCCCACGGCAAGGCGGCCAACACCTGGCGGGAGGGGCTGATCGCCGCCGCCGCGGCCAGGGGCGTGACGCTGACCAAGAACGACGCCAGGGCGCTCATCCGGGCGGCCGCCCCGTGGGTGGAGTCGGTCACCGTGCTGGAGCTGCCGCTCCACCGCCTGGAGTCGCTGCCCGAGGCGGTCGCCGCCACCCTCGCGGCCCTCCCCCGCTGACGGGCCCGGCGCCCGCCTCCGCCGCGGGACAAGGTGCCGGGCGGCGCGGCCCCGCACCGAGCTCAGGTCGCGCGACCGGGCGGCGGCCTCAGGCGGCTCAGGTGGGGCGGGCCTCAGGCGGGCCTCAGGCGGGCTCAGGTGGCGGGCCCTCAGGCGTGCTCAGGTCGCGGCGATGACGCGGTCCGCGACGACCGCGCGGGCCAGGCCGTCGAGCGCGATCTGCGGGTGGACGAGGTCGTGGTCGCCGCCGCCGACCGGCCCGACCCAGCTCACCGTCACGAAGTGGCCGAGGGCCCGGGCCTGCGCCCTGCTGCGGGCGGCGTCGAAGGCGACCGTCTGCCGGACGAAACCGCTCGATCCCAGCGCGGACACCAGTGCGTCGGCGGCCCGTCCGTCGGTCAGGTTGAACAGCAGGAACTGGCCCGCGACCGTCCGGTCCGCGCTGGTGTAGGCGGCGTGCAGGACCTGCGTGCAGCCCTCGGCCGCCACGCCCGCCAGCATCTCGCCGCAGTCGTCCAGCAGGCCGGAGGAGCCGCGCACCATGGTGACCCCGCCCGAGGCGAGCGTCGTGGTCTGCGGGCCGAGAACCTCGGCCACGGTGAGCGGCGTGGGGTCGAGCGCGGCGGTGTGGATGACGGCGTACTGCGCCGAGGTTCGCTCGCCGGCGAAGACCCCGGGTCGCGGCCCGTCGCCGCGCAGGAAGAGATAGGCCGTGGCGGCGGCGAGCGCCACCAGGGCGACCAGGACGGGGATGAGAACGCGGCGCGGCACGGTCATCAAGCCTAGGAGGTGCCGGTGAGCGCCACGACCCGCTTGAACAGAGCCTTCTCGGCGGCCCGCACGGTCAGGGCGAGGTTGGCGAAGTCGTCCCTGGGTGCGGGCTCGGCGCCGTCGGCGCGCGCCAGCCACACCAGCGCCACGTAGTGGCCGAGCGCGTAGGCGCCGCCCTCGGTGTAGGCGTCCGGGGGGAAGGCGGTGACCGGACGCACCCAGCCGCCCCTGTGCAGCGACTTCAGCGACTCGACCAGCTCGCCCGCGACCTTGGCGTCGTTGAGGTTGAGCAGCGTGAACTGGGCCAGGTAGCGGCCGTCGGCGCTGGTGTAGGCGGCGCGCGCGGCCTGCGAGCAGCCCGCCTCGGCGGCCTCGGTGACCAGCTCCGCGCCCCAGAGGGCGGCCGCGCAGTCGGCGTCGACGACCTTCTCCGACAGTTTGAAGGTGACCTTGTGCGCCCCGGTGAGGGTCCTGCCGGGGAACAGCTCCTTGGCGGTGAACGGCTTGGCGTCCTTGGACCGCTCGGCGATGGGCTCGAACACCTTGGGCGAGGCCCATCCCTCGAACCGCTCCGGCCGTAGCCCCTCGACGGTCAGCCCGGCGGCCTGCTGCGGCTCGGTCCTGGCGTCGGCGCCGAGCGCGGCGACGACGGAGGTGAGCGTCACGGCGGCGACGAGCACGCCCGCGACGCAGGCGATGATCACCAGCAGGCGCTGCTGTTCCGGCCTCAGCCCCCAGTCGGTGAGCAGGGGGAGGTTCCAGTCGGGCGGCGGTGTCTTCCGGCGTTTCCTGGTGCTCACAGCCCGCCCGTTCCTCCGATCAGGTGGCCGAGTCCGAAGGTGAGGCCCGCCGCCACGACCCCGACGACGAGCTGGCGCAGCCCCGAGTACCACCAGCTGCGGGCGGTGACGGTGGAGACCAGCGCGCCCGCCCCGAACAGCGCCAGGCACGACAGCACGGCCGAGGCGGTCAGGCTCGTGACGCCGAGCAGGTACGGCAGCAGCGGCAGGAGCGCGCCCACGCTGAAGGACAGGAACGACGACACCGCGGCGGTCTTGGGTGAGGGCAGGTCGGCAGCGGTGACGCCCAGCTCGGCCTGGGTGTGGACCTCCAGCGCCCGGTGCGGGTCGCGGGAGATCTGCCTGGCCACCTCGGCGGCGAGCTCCGGGTCGACGCCCTTGTCGATGTAGGCCTGGGCGAGCTCTTCCTGCTCGGCCTCGGGATGCCGGGCGAGCTCGCGCCGTTCGACGTCGATCTCGGCGAGGGCCAGCTCGCGCTGGCTGGCCACCGAGACGTACTCGCCGCCCGCCATGGAGAACGCGCCCGCGGCCAGCCCCGCGATGCCGGCGAGCGCGATCACCTTGGTGTCGCCGGTGCCGCCCGCGACACCGGCGATGAGCGCGAAGTTGGACACCAGCCCGTCCATCGCGCCGAAGACCGACGGGCGCAGCCATCCGCCGTTGACGTCACGATGCTGGTGGTGGATCTCCGCGCGCCCGCTCATCAGGACTTCTCTTCCTCCGGTACGGCCTGGGCCTTGCCGTCCCCTTCCCCGTCGGGCGCCTTGTCCTCGTCGTCGTTCCGCTCGCTCCCCGCGCTGTCCTCCTCACCGGCGGGCGGCGCCTGCTCGGCGGCGGTGTCGCCGCCGGACGGGTCGGCCGAGGGCGAGACGACGATCTCCTCGGTGTCCTTGTTCCTGGTGGCCCAGAAGTAGACCAGGGCGCCGACGAACAGCACGAGCGCGGTCCACTGGTTGATGCGCAGGCCGAGGAAGTGGACGGCGTGGTCGACGCCGCCGACGGGGTCGACCCGCAGCCCCTCGATCCAGAACCGGCCGAGGGTGTAGCCGGCCACGTAGAGCGCGAACAGCCTGCCGTGGCGCAGCGTGAACCGCTTGCCCACCCAGATCAGCAGGAAGCCGAGCGCGACGTTCCACAGCGACTCGTACAGGAACGTCGGGTGGTAGAGGCCGGTGTAGCCCTCGATCGTGCCCGCCTTGCCCGGTTCGATCTCCAGCCCCCAGGGCAGCGTCGTCGGGCTGCCGAACAGCTCCTGGTTGAAGTAGTTGCCCCACCGGCCGATGGCCTGGGCGAAGGCGATGCCGGGCGCGACGGTGTCGGCCACCGCGCCCAGTGACAGCCCCCGCTTACGGCAGGCCAGCCAGACGCCCACGCCGCCGAGCGCGATCGCCCCCCAGATGCCGAGCCCGCCGTTCCAGATGAACAGCGCCTCGTACGGCTCGTTGGGCGCCCGGTCACCGAAGTAGAGCTGCCAGTCGGTGATCACGTGGTAGAGGCGGCCGCCGATCAGGCCGAAGATCACCGCCGGGACGGCGATGTCGACGATCGTTCCGGGCGTGCCGCCGCGAGCCCGCCAGCGACGCTCGCTGATCCAGACCGCGACGATGACGCCCAGGACGATGCACAGCGCGTAGGCCCTGATCGGGATCGGGCCGAGGTACCAGACCCCCTGGGAGGGGCTGGGAATCGAGGCAAGGGGCATGTCAGTGGAGAGTAGCGGACCGAGGGCTACTTGGCGGCATCGAGCCGAGGGCTACTTGCCGGCATCGAGCACGACCCTGCGCAGCTCGCTGGGCACGAAGGCGACGTCCTGCTCCATCTTGGTGCCGTTGAGCTTGACCGTCGGCGTGCCCTCGATCTTGGCCGCGGCGAGCGCCTTGTCGCTGTCGGCGATGTGGGTCTGAGCGTGCTTCTGCGAGGTCACGCAGGTGGCGAAGTCGGGGGCGGTGACGCCGGCCTCCTTGCCGAGCTCGACCAGCTCGGCGGTAGTGAAGCCCTCGACGTGCTCCTGGGGCTGCTTCTCGAAGAGCTTGTCGTGGAAGGCCATCCACTGCTTGCCGTCGGTGACGCAGCGGGCCGCGGCACCGGCGCGTACCGAGTTGCTCCGGGTGATGCCCTTGTTCATCTGCGGCGGGAAGATCGTCAGCGGGTGGTAGACGACCTTGGCCTTGCCCTCGGCGGCCAGGTTCTTGAACGTGGCGCCGCTGGTCTTCTCCAGCTGCTTGCAGGCGGGGCACTGGAAGTCTTCGTAGATGTCGATGACGGGGGCGGTCACGCCCGGGTTGGCCATCACGGCCGTGCCGTCGCTCTGCAGCGCGATGGGCGCGAGGTTGTCGCCGGCCTGCTCCGACTGGCTCTGGTTGGCCGCGTACAGCCACCCGGCGCCGACGGCCGCGAGGGCGACGACGCCCACGGTGACGTAGGTGGCCATGCGCTTGCGCTGGTCCTGCTTCTTGTCGGCCTCGCGCTGCGCCTTGATCCTGTCCCGCGCGGACTGTTCCCGCTGGGCCTTACTCATCGTCGTCCCCTTCGAAATCATCACTGTGCCCGCTTCCTCCCGCCAGCCCGAGGGCGGCGTCCAGGGCGAACCGCCCCGGAGGGAAGCGAACGGTCCACGCGGCCAGCAGCACCAGGCCGAAGTCGCGGACGATGTCGAGCAGGTAGCTCGGCTCCTCCCACGCCTTGAGCTCGCCGCCGCCGCCGAAGCAGCCGCAGTCGATCCGCAACCCGTTGGCCCACGCCCACGCGATACCGAGGACGAAGGCCAGCATGAGGAGCCCGCCCACCACCGCGGCCACCCTGGTGAGCAGGCCGGCCACCAGCAGCACGCCGACGACGATCTCCACGATCGGCAGGGCGTAGCCCACTGCCGTGGCGATCGCCTCGGGCAGCAGCTGGTAGGCCTTGACGGCCAGGACGGAGTTGTAGATACTACCGATCTTCAGGCCGCCGGCCACGATCAGCACTCCACCCAGGACCAGTCGAGCGACGGTCGTCACCCAGGGTATCGCCACCCTCGCACGCTGTAGCGGTTGCAACGCGGTCACATGCCTCTCCTCTGTTGTCGCACCTGGGAATGCGCACAGTACCTGGGTGTCATCTGATCACGTGCTGAATAAGGCTCAACTAAGGTCGGCGGTCACCAGACCGCCGTGTTGCTGAGCGCGGAACTCGCTGGGCGGCAGGCCCGCCCTGCGGGTGAAGATCCTGGTGAAGTAGGCGGGGTCGTCGTAGCCGACCCGCCTGGCGATCGCGGCGACCGGCAGCTCCGAGCCGGCCAGCAGGTCCTTGGCCCGGTTGAGCCTGATCGACAGCAGGTAGTCCTTGGGGCTGCAGCCGGCCAGGCGGCGTACCACCACGCGCAGGTCGCCGACCGTCATGCCGAGCCGTTTGGCGTGCTCGGCGACGGAGATGGGCAGGCAGGCGTCCCTGGCCAGGCCTGCCAACACCGGGTGGCCGGTGGCGTCCTCGTCGGCCCTGGCGTGCCGGAGCGCGACGAGGACCTCGTGGACCAGCGCGGAGGTCTCGACCTCCAGGTAGGGGCTGCCCCTGCGGATGGCCTGCGCGATGCGGCCGATGGCGTGCGCGGCGGGCTCGGCGGTGGTCAGCGGGGTGACGGGCGTGGCCGTGTCGACGAAGCCGAGGTCCTGGTAGGCGGTGGCGGCGGGCCCGGTGAAGTCGACGAACCATTCGACCCAGCCGGTGTCGTGCGGCGCGTAGTGGTGCTTGACGCCGGGCAGCAGCCACAGGACCGACGGGGCGGTGACCTCCACGGGTACGCCGCCGGCATGGGAGAACCAGCCGTTGCCCTGGGTGACGACGACGGCGACGTGGTGGTCGAGCGCGCGCGGGCCCACGGTGGGCAGCCGGCCCTCCAGGTGGCCGACGCCGAGGCAGACGAGGCCGAGCCTGCGGTGAGCGGGGCCTGGGGTGAGGTAGTGCATCCACCGCCGGAAGTCTTCGGCCATCCGCTCCCCCTTCCGTCCAACAACTTCACCAGCTTTGTCCATGGCCCCTGAGCTGGGGAATCGGCAAGCTGCTACGCGCGGAATCCTATCCCAAGGGGCAAGATGCGATATTTCACGATAAATGGGGGCGCTTTTCGGCTGGACGGCGAGGAGTTCAGGGTGCTTTCAGGCGCCCTGCACTACTTCCGCGTCCTCCCCGAGCAGTGGAGCCACCGGCTGAGGATGCTGAGGGCCATGGGCCTCAACACGGTGGAGACCTACGTGCCATGGGACCTGCACGAGCCCCGCAAGGGAGAGTTCCGCAGGCTCGACGAGCTGGGCGCCTTCCTCGACGCCGCGGCGGCCGAGGGGCTGCTGGCCATCGTCAGGCCCGGGCCGTACATCTGCGCGGAGTGGGACAACGGCGGCCTGCCCTCGTGGCTGACCGCCGAGCTCGGCCCCCGGGTGCGCACCAGGGACGCTGAGTACCTCTCCCACGTCGAGCGCTTCTTCGACGAGGTCGTCCCGCTGATCGCCGACCGGCAGGTCACCAGAGGCGGCAACGTGATCATGGTGCAGGTCGAGAACGAGTACGGCTCCTACGGCAGCGACGCCGTCTACCTGCGCCACCTGGCCGACGACCTGATCGCGCACGGCGTCGAGGTTCCCCTGTTCACCTCCGACGGCGCCGACGACTTCTACCTGACCGGCGGCACCGTCCCCGGCGTGCTGGCGACCGTGAACTTCGGCTCCGGTCCCGAGGCGGCCTTCGCCAAGCTGCGCGAGCACCGCCCCGACGACCCGCTGATGTGCATGGAGTTCTGGTGCGGGTGGTTCGACCACTGGGGGCAGCCGCACGTCACCCGCGACGCCGCCGACGCGGCCGACAACCTGGAGCGGATCCTGGGCGCGGGCGCGTCGGTGAACCTGTACATGGCCCACGGCGGCACCAACTTCGGTACCACCGCCGGCGCCAACCGGGTCGGCGAGCTGGCCCGCGGCGAGTACCGGCCCACGGTCACCTCCTACGACTACGACGCCCCGATCGACGAGCGCGGCGCCCCGACGGAGAAGTTCTGGCGCTTCCGCGAGATCCTGTCCCGGTACAACCCGTCGCCGCCGGACGTGCCCGGACTGCCTCCCGTGCTCCCGCCCTCCGTGGTGCCGCTGGCCGAGTCCGTACGGCTGCGCGACGTCCTGGACGAGGTGGCGGGTCCCGCGGTGACCGCTCCGCTGCCGCCGTCGTTCGAGGATCTCGGGCTGGCCCACGGTCTGGTGCTGTACCAGGTGGAGGTGCCGGGGCCGCGCAGGCCGTACCGGCTGCGGGTGGGCAGCGTGCACGACCGCGCCCACCTGTACGTGGACGGCGAGCTGGCGGCGGTGCTGGAGCGCGACGGCGAGGAGCCGGTGCTGGAGGTGCCGGGCCCGGCGCGGCTGGAGCTGCTGGTGGAGTCGATGGGCAGGACGAACTACGGGCCCGCGCTCGGCGAGCGCAAGGGCCTCATGGCGCCGCCCATGCACGACCGGCAGTACCTGCACGGCGTGACGGCCAGGCCGATCCCGCTGGACGAGCTGCCCGCCCTGCCGTTCGGGGAGGGGCCGGGCGCGCAGGTGCCCGCCTTCTTCCGCGGCGCGTTCGAGGCGGCCGAGCCGGCCGACGCTTTCCTCGCCCTGCCCGGCTGGGGCAAGGGATACGTGTGGGTGAACGGTTTCCTGCTCGGCCGTTACTGGGACAGGGGCCCGCAGCGCACGCTGTACGTGCCGTGGCCGCTGCTGCGGGCGGGCGCGAACGAGGTGGTGATCCTGGAGCTGGACCGCGCGGGGTCGCCGGAGCTCGAGCTGCGTCCCGAGCCCGACCTGGGCTAGTGGTCACATGAGGCGGGCCCCAGGGGAACCTCCCCTGGGGCTCGGCGCGTGTCAGGGGTCAGCGGCAGGAGAGCCTGGCGTCGCCCCAGTCGGCGTGGTCGTTGCCGTTGCCGTCGCCGCCGTCGGCGACGCGCAGCTGCACGTTCCTGGCGCCGGTGACGTCGGCCTTCAGCTCGTAGGCGGGGTCGGCGGCGCGCAGCACCGGGCTCTGCGCCACCACCGTGCCGTCGGCCACGACGGAGTACTGGACCGACCCGCGCGTGGTCTGCACGTCGTCGACGCCGACCCAGGCGGACAGGGCGGTGCAGCGCCCGCCGAGGAAGTAGGTGATCGTGGCGGGAGCGTGGGTGCCCAGGCCCTTGGCGAAGGACCGGCCGCCGATCGTGATCGGCCTGCCGTCGCCCTGGCCCTGCTCGCCGTTGGACTGGTCGCGCTCGACGGGCCCCCAGCCGTTGGTGGCCGCGGTCCAGTCGATGTCGCTGACGTACACGTCGCTGGTGGGCGGCGGCGGCATCGTCCGTACGGCGGCGCCGGCCTCCAGCGTCTTGACGACCCCGCCCACCTCGTAGGTGAGGGTCGCCTTGAGCTGGTAGGGCTGGTACGGCGCGTCGACGGGCGGCGTGACCTTCCACGCGGTGGACAGCTGCCGGCCCGGCTCGACGGCGGCGGCGGTGCCCTCGCCGGTGACCGTCCAGCCCTGCGGCGCGGTCAGCCGTACCGAGACGTTACGCGCGGCGGTGTCCTCCAGGTTGGCGAACACGGTGGTCACGTCGTTGGGCAGGCCGGGCTCCAGCGTCTCGGCGGCCGGGCGGACCGCCAGCGAGGCGCAGGCGAGCTGGTCCTGGGCGGGGCCGAGGTCGGTGACGGAGAAGTCGTCGAGGACGAAGTCGGCGCCGTCCCTTTCGGCCTGCAGCGAGCGCAGGCCCACCCAGACGTCGCCGCAGCCCGCGACGACCCGCTCGGTGAACGTGGCGGTGGTCAGCTTCTGCTCCAGCGGGGTCTGGCGCAGTTCGACCGTCTGGCCGGCCTTGTCGTAGCCGGTCACCCAGGCGAAGGTGTTCGGCAGCGCGTTCTGGTAGCGGAAGGACACCTCGTAGGCGTGTCCCGGCTCGAACCTGGTGCTCCACGGCACGGTCCGGTAGACCAGTCCCCTGCGCTCCTCGTGCGCCTTCAGCGACTCCTGCCCGCCGATGACGTCGTCGACGGCCTTGCCGTTCCAGCCGGCCTGGGTGTAGGGGGCGTGCTTCTGGGCGATGTGGGTGCGCGGGTCGGTGCTGCCGCCGGCGTCGCCCTTGACGAACGGGCCCCAGCCCTGGTCGACGTGCTCGAAGTCCTCGACCTTGCCGGTGGGCTCGGCCCGCACCAGCCGTACGTCGTCGACGCGCACGGCCGCCTGTCCCGCCTCGGCGGTGACGTGCACGGTCGCCTTGTCCTTGGGCGCGGTGAAGACCACCTTGACCCGCTGGAAGTAGGTGTCGTGCTTCTCGTCGGCGGCGACGTGGTTCTTGACGGCCGAGCGGTCGAGGGAGGCGGAGACGTTCAGCCCGCGACCGCCGTCCACGGTGAGCGTGGTGCGCCGCGAGGCGCCCGGCTGGACCTCGATCCACGCCGAGAGGCTGTAGGTGGCGCCAGGGGTCAGGCCCTTGAGCCGCTGCCGCAGCTCGGCGCGCTCGCCGCCGCCGAGCAGCGCGACCCGCTGGCCCGTGGCGGTGGTCTCGACGCTGACCGCGCCGCCGGTCTCCCATGCGCCGGTGAGGTCGCCGTTGAAGCCGGGGTCGGCGACGCCGCTGCCCTCACCCCAGCGCGGGCGGTCCTGCTCGGGCGCCTTACCGGGGTAGAGCACGTACGGCACGCCCGCCTCGGCGGTCAGGGTGATCTTGCCGTCGACCGGGGTGACGGTGCCGGCCTCCACCCTGCCCTGGGTGGTGAGCTTGTAGACGCGCATCGTGGTGGTGGCGTCCCACGTGGTCGTCCCGCCCGCCGGGTTGTAGTGGTAGTACCTGCCCTCCCACGGGATCAGGTAGGTGCCGCCGTCGATCACCTTGGCGGAGCCGGCGTAGACCTCGCGCTTGCCGCCGACGGCCGTGGCGCGCACACCGTCGCCGAAGACGATGCCGTCGGCGTTCCAGTCCATGATCGGGAAGTGCTGGAGGTACTTGGCGGGGAGGTTGTTCTCCCAGATGTTGCGGTAGAAGGGGGTCCAGTCGACCTCGCCCGTCCAGCCCTCGAACTCCTCGATGCGGGCGTTGCCCAGGATGGGGTGGTTGTTCCAGACGTCCTTCTCCTGGTTGCGGATGAAGCGGATGATCTGGGAGTTGAGCCCCTTGTTGGTGGCGCCGCCGTAGTTGAGGTCGGCGGCCCAGTGCGACCACAGCGAGGCCCGCTCCAGCTTGTCGGCCCACTCGCTGGAGACCTGCCAGCCCTGCTCGCGCAGTTCGGCCAGGGTGCGGTCGGCCACCCAGCCGTGGGTGTAGTAGACGTCGAGGTAGAGCAGCGCGAGGTTGCGGTCGGTCTCCTCGCGCAGTTGCTTGAAGCGCTTGGCCAGGTTGCCCGTGGCCAGGTCGTGGCGCTGGTCGATGTAGTACGACTGGCCGAGCCAGTCCCAGCCGCGGGCGTTCTTGTTGACCAGGTTCTCGTCGAAGGCGCCGGCCTCGGCGTACGCCTCGGTGGCGTTGACGTGCACGCCGAAGGCGGCGTTCCAGTCCTTGCCGGCGCGCAGCAACGTGTTGAGGTCCTTCAGCCCGCCCGCGCGCTTGTTGTAGTTGCCGCCGTAGTCGGGGTGGGCGGAGTCGTGGCCCTCCGACTGGTAGCCCTTGAGGATGGCCAGCTGGCCGAGCCCGTCGGTGGCCAGCGAGATGCGCTTGACGTCGTCGAGCGTGCGCAGGAACGAGTGGGTGGCCTGGCTGGCGAAGTTGAAGGGGATGTGGATGGCTACGCGGTCGCGGGTCTGGTCGGCCCCGGGCGGCTTGACGCCGATCTCCCGGAAGGCGACGGCGCCGTCCTGCCAGTCGACGCCGCCGTCGCCGTTGGCGTCGGGGGTGACGACGACCTTGGCCCACGGCAGTTCCTCGGTGAACGGCGCGCCCGCGGCCCGGTAGGTCCACTGGCCGCTCCACACCCCGACGGTGACCCGGCCTGCCGCGTCCTTGCGGGCCTGGTGCCAGAACCTGGCCGCGTCCACGTTGGTGGGGCCCGAGGGCTGGTCGTAGCTGGAGTTCGACTCGATGGCGGCGGCGAGCCCGCCGGTGTTCACGATGGCGTAGGTGGCGCCCACGGGGGCCGTCTCGGCCGGGGTGGCCGGGGTGACCTGCGCGAACCTGTCCGCGGTGCGGGTGGAGTCGGGGTCGAGCCTGGTGAAGGCGGTGGCGGCGCCCGCCTGGTCGCTGGAGACCGACACCAGGTCGTGCCCCGGGATGTCGATCGTGCCGACCCTGAAGGCCTCGGTGTCCTTGACGGCGTCGATCCTGAACGTGGTGGTCCGGCCGTCCAGGGCGATGCTGGCCTCCAGCTCGACGCCGGGCAGCGCGTCGAAGGTCAGCCGGTACCGGGCCGCCGCGGCGTCGCTCCCGATGGAGACGCCCTTGACCGGGTACGGCTTGCCGTTCAGCACCACGTCGGTGACCGGGGCGGCCGAGCCGCCGAGCTTGTCGCCGCTGGGGGCGGTGTAGCCGAGCACGCGGGGGAAGTCGCTCGCCACGGCGACGGTGAGCTCCGGCGAGGTGAGGGTGATCACCTCCTCGGCGGCGGCCGTTGGCGTGAGTGCTAATCCGGACAGCGTGAGGCCGCCCGCCAGGGCAGCCGAAAGCAGACGCATGGGCATCGCTCCTGCGCGTTAGGGGGGTGTAAGGGGGGTGTTGGGGTGAGAAGGGGGTGGAGCAGGCTCAGAGCTTGACGCCGCCCGCGGCGAGGTCCGCTTTCCAGAACCTCTGCAGGCCGATGAAGGCGAGGATGACGGGGATGACGGACACGAACGCGCCGGTGATGACCATGTCGCGGTAGAAGCCGTAGCGCAGGCTGTTCCACTTGACCAGGCCGAGCGTGATCGGCCACAGCGACTCGTCGTTCAGGACGATATTCGGCAGGAAGAAGTTGTTCCAGATCGCCACGAACTGGAACAGGAAGAGCGTGACGAGGGCGGGGGCCATCAGCCTGATGGCGACGGTGAAGAAGATGCGCAGCTCGCCGGCGCCGTCCAGCCGGCCCGCCTCCAGCAGCTCGCCGGGCACCGCCGCGTCGGCGTAGACCCTGGCGAGGTAGACGCCGAACGGGCTGACCATGCTCGGCAGCAGCACCGCCCACATGGTGTTGAGCAGGCCGATCTGGGTGAGCAGCAGGTACAGCGGCAGGCCCAGCAGCGGGACGGGGATGAGCACCGCGAACATGATCGTGGCGAAGACGGCGCCGCGTCCCCTGAAGGGGTACTTCGACAGCGCGTAGCCCGCCATGGCGGAGATCACGGTCGCGCCGAGCGCGCCGCCGACGGAGTAGACGACCGTGTTGAGCATCCAGCGGGGGTAGACGCCGCCGTCCTGCTCCATCAGCCTGGCGAGGTTGGTGCCGAGGTTGAGGTCGCCGAACCACAGCGCTGGCGTGTCGAACAGGTCGCCGCCCGACTTGGTGGCCGAGACCAGCAGCCACCAGATCGGCAACAGGATGTAGACCGCGACCAGGAACATGAACGCGGTGGTCAGCGTGCGCGAGCGCACGGTCGGCTTCATCGGTTCACTCCCCGGGCGGTCAGCCAGGCCGACAGTCGGATGAACAGGTAGGACAGGCCGGCCGCGAGCACCGCGAGCGTGAGCGCGATGGCCGTGCCCTGGCCGTAGTCGTTGTTGTCGAGGGCGACCTGCAGCGACCGCATCAGCGGCGTGTAGTCCCTGCCGACGGCGGGGGTGATCCTGCTGAGCACCATCGGTTCGTTGAACAGCTGCAGGGTGCCGATGATGGAGAACACTCCGGTGAGCACCAGCGAAGGCCGCACCAGCGGGATCTTGACGTACCAGGCGGTCTTCCAGCCGCCGGCGCCGTCCAGCTCGGCCGCCTCGTACAGCGAGGAGGGGATCGACTGCAGCGCCGCGTAGATGACCAGCATGTTGAAGCCGACCCAGGTCCAGGTGACGATGTTGGCCATCGACCACATCACCACGTTGTCCGACAGCAGGTCGAAGGGGAGCAGGTCGGCCACCGGGGAGATGTCGGGGGTGTAGAGGAACGACCAGACGATGGCGGCGATCACGCCCGGCACCGCGTACGGCAGGAAGTAGGTCAGCCGGAAGAAGCCCTTGAACCGGGCGCTCGCGCTGTCGAGCAGGAGGGCCAGCACCAGCGAGAGACCCAGCATGATCGGCACCTGGACGACGCCGAACAGCAGCAGCCTGCCGACGCCGGCCACGAAGCTGCCGTCGGCGAAGACGGCGGTGAAGTTGTCCAGCCCGGAGAAGACCCGCTCCGGGGTGCCGAAGCCGAGCCCCGAGCGCTTCACCCGGTAGAAGCTCTCGTTGATCGCGTAGCCGATCGGGACCAGGAAGAAGACGACGAACAGCACCGTGAACGGCAGCAGGAAGACGAACGCCGCCTTGTTGCTGGTCGGCCTGCCGCGTCTGCGGGCGGGGGCGGCTCTGGTCTCGTCGGCTCGGAGCTGGATTGCTGCCATCGGTCCTCCACGTCACCGCCGGTCGGGGCGGTGACGGTCTCGCACGGTCGAAGCTGTGGGGTGTCGTCGGGGGTGCGGGCGGCGCGTCAGGGGGCGACGGTCAGGCCCTTGTCCTTCACGGTGGCCACCGCCTTGTCCTGGATGGTCGCCAGCGCCGAGCCGAGCGTGCCGCCCTTGCCGTTGGCGGCCTTGGCGAACTCCTCGCCGAAGACGGCGTTCACCGCCGGCATCGTCGGGCCCCACCCGAAGTCGGGGCTGACGTTCTTGCTCGCCTCGGCGAAGGTCTGGAAGACCTTCTGGTCGCCGTAGAAGGGCCGGCCCGCGTTCATGTTCGGCAGCGATGCGCCGTCGACGGTGACCGGGAACAGGCCGCCCTTGGCGATCAGGCCGTCGAAGGCGGCGGCGTCGGTCGACATCCAGGCGGCGAAGTCGACCGCCTCCTTGACGTTCCGGCAGCCCTTCAGCACGGCGCTGGGCGAACCGCCCGCGTTGCCGACGGCGGGGCTGGCCGGGTCCCACACCGGCATCGGCGCGACCGCCCACTTGCCCGAGGTCTTGGGGACGGAGTCCTCGAGGACCTTGGTCATCCAGACGGCGCCGACGACCGTGGCGCTCTTGCCGTCGGCGTAGTTCTTCCACATCGCGTCGGACCAGCCGGGCAGCACGTCGACGACCTTCTTGTCGATCAGGCCCTGCCAGTAGTCGGCGACCTTGACCGACGCGGGGTCGTTCATCTTGACCTGCCAGGCGTCGCCCTCGATGCCGAACCACTTGGCGCCGGCCTGCTGGGCGTACCCGGCGAACAGGTACATGTCGTCGGGGGTGAAGGTGGTGATGGAGACCTCAGGGTCGGCCTTGCGCAGCTTCTCGCCGGCGGCGGCGAACTCGTCCCAGGTCTTCGGCACCTCGATGCCGTGCTTGTCGAAGATGTCCTTGCGGTAGAACATGCCCATCGGGCCCGAGTCGACGGGGACGCCGAACTGCTTGCCGCCGAAGGTGACCGTCTTGAGCGTCCAGGGCTGGAACTTGGCGTTGTACGGCTGCGCGTGGGCGGTGATGTCCTCGAGCGCGCCCTCGACCAGGAAGCTGGGCAGCGTCTCGGCCCCCACCTGCGCCAGGCACGGCGCGTTGCCGGCCTTCACGGCGGCGAGCATCCGCTGGTAGCCGCCCTGCGAGCCCGGCTGCGTCTGGGTGAACGTCACCTGGACGTCGGGGTGGGTGGCGTTCCACGCCTTGACGGCGTCCTCGTAGCCGGGCGCCCAGCCCCAGAACTCCAGCGTCACGGGCCCGCCCTTGGCGCCGGTCGGCGCGGCGGCGGAGGGCGCCGCCGAGCTCGCGGTTCCCGCCTGTCCGCCGCACGCGGCCACCAGCGACACACAGACCAGCGCGCCCGCGGCGCCCAGGATCGTCCTTGACTTGCCCATCGTCTTTCCCTCCAGGCCACGCGGGTGCACCACCCGCGTCCGATGCCCGTAACCTTGGCCCGCGTGCCGGTCGGGAGCCATGGACAAACGATGAGCAGCCCTTGCACTTACGTGTTCAGAGGGCGGCGATATCGCACAGAAACAGAAACGCGGCTGTCTTGTTACGACAGCCGCGTCGCATCTGTTACTTCCATGCGAGCTGTATGAGCCATCTCCATGCCGGCGTGACGGCGATGGCCGTCGGCGTGGCGGCACCCCACGGAGGGGACGGCGGCGCGCCGGGACGGCCGGTCGCCTCCCGCGGTGGCGGGCGGATCAGCGGGCGGCGACGCCCGCGCGCATCTCGGCGGCCAGCGTGCGCACGTCGGCCAGGCCGGCGGCCTGGTCGGGCGCGTCGAGCAGGCGGCGGATGAAGGCCGAACCCACGATGACGCCGTCGGCGTAGCCGGCCACCTCGGCCGCCTGCGCGCCAGTGCCGACGCCCAGGCCCACGCACACGGGCAGCGAGGTGTGCGCCCGCGTGCGGGCCACCAGGCCCTCGGCGGCCACGTTCACGCTCTCCCTGGCGCCCGTGACACCCATCAGCGAGGCCGCGTAGACGAAGCCCGTGCAGCACTCCACGACGGCCTTGATGCGCTCCTCCGTCGAGCTGGGGGCCACCAGGAACACCGTGTCGATGCCCGCCTCGGCGGAGGCCGCCCGCCACGGGCCTGCCTCCTCGGGCGTGAGGTCAGGCGTGATGGTGCCCACGCCGCCGGCGTCGGCCAGGTCGCGGGCGAAGCGCTCGACGCCGTAGCGGTCGATCGGGTTCCAGTAGGTCATGACCAGCGTCGCCGCGCCGGTCCTGGCCACGCCCTCGACCGTGCGCAGCACGTCGGCGATGCGCGTGCCGTTGACCAGCGACCGGTGCACCGCATCCTGGATGGTCGGGCCGTCCATGAGCGGATCGGAGTACGGCAGGCCGATCTCGATGACGTCGCAACCGGCCTCGACCATGGCGGTGGCGGCCTCGACCGCGCCTTCCTTGGTCGGGAACCCCGCGGGCAGGTAGCCGACGAGCGCCGCCCTGTTGTCGGCCTTGGCCTTGGCGAACACCGTCTGAAGAGTCGTCATCTCACAGCCCAAAGTACTTCATGGCGGTGCCCATGTCCTTGTCACCGCGGCCGGACAGGTTGACCAGGATCGTGGCCTCGGGGCCGAGCTCGCGGCCGAGCTGCAGCGCGCCCGCCAGGGCGTGGGAGGACTCGATGGCCGGGATGATGCCCTCGGTCCTGGCCAGCAGGGCGAAGGCGTCCATGGCCTCGGCGTCGGTGATGCCGTGGTAGGTCGCGCGGCCGGTGTCCTTGAGCCAGGCGTGCTCGGGGCCGACGCCGGGATAGTCGAGCCCCGCCGAGATGGAGTGGGACTCGATGGTCTGGCCCTCGTCGTCCTGCAGCACGTAGGTGCGCGAGCCGTGCAGCACGCCGACCGAGCCCGCGGTGAGCGTGAGCGCGTGCTCGCCGGTCTCCAGCCCCCGGCCGGCGGCCTCGTAGCCGTGCAGGGCCACGTCGTGGTCGTCGAGGAAGGCGTGGAAGATGCCGATGGCGTTGCTCCCGCCGCCCACCGCGGCGCAGATCGCGTCGGGCAGCCCACCGGTCAGCTCGAGCATCTGGCGGCGGGCCTCGACGCCGATGATCCGCGCGAAGTCGCGGACGATCTCGGGGAAGGGGTGCGGGCCCGCGATGGTGCCGAACAGGTAGTGCGTGGTGTCGACGTTGGTGACCCAGTCGCGGAAGGCCTCGTTGATGGCGTCCTTGAGGGTCTGGCTGCCGTTGGTGACGGGCACGACCCTGGCGCCGAGCAGCTTCATCCTGGCGACGTTGAGCGCCTGGCGCTCGCAGTCGACGGCGCCCATGTAGATCACGCACTCCAGGCCCATGAGGGCGGCGGCCGTGGCCGTGGCCACGCCGTGCTGGCCCGCGCCGGTCTCGGCGATCACCCGGCTCTTGCCGAGCCGCTTGGTGAGCAGCGCCTGGCCGAGCACGTTGTTGATCTTGTGGGCGCCGGTGTGGGTGAGGTCCTCGCGCTTGAGCACGATCCTGGCGCGGCCGGCGTGCTCGGCGAAGCGCGGCACCTCGGTCAGCGTCGTGGGGCGGCCCGCGTAGGTGCGCAGCAGCTGGTCGAACTCGGCGATGAAGGCCGGGTCGGTCCTGGCCACGGCGTAGACGGCGGCGACCTCGTCGAGGGCCGGGATCAGCGCCTCGGGGACGAATCTGCCACCGAAGATGCCGAACTTGCCGGCGGCGTCGGGGTCGTCGCCGCGGGCTCCATTGCCAGCCAGGTCGGCGGCGGTCAGGACAGTCATCTCATCCCTCTGATCCGTGGTCGGGTCGCGTCGCGGGGTGGGCGCCGGCCGTCACCAGGGCCTCGACCGCCTTGCGCGGGTCCTTGCCGGTCACCAGGCTCTCGCCGACCAGGACCGCGTCAGCCCCCGCCCGCGCGTACGCTAGCAGGTCGTGCGGGCCGCGAACGCCCGACTCGGCGATCTTGATGATCCCGTCGGGAATCTTGGGCGCGAGCTTGGCGAAGACGTCACGGTCGACCTCCAGGGTCTTGAGGTTGCGCGCGTTGACGCCGATGATCCTGGCGCCCGCCGCGACCGCCCGCTCCACCTCCTCCTCGGTGTGGACCTCGACGAGCGGCGTCAGGCCGATCGACTCGGCGCGCTCGATGAGGGAGACCAGCGCGGGCTGCTCCAGCGAGACCACCATGAGCAGGACCAGGTCGGCGCCGTGGGCCCGCGCCTCCCACAGCTGGTAGGAGGTGACGATGAAGTCCTTGCGCAGGATCGGGATGTCGACCCTGGCGCGGACCGAGGCCAGGTCCTCGAGGCTGCCGCCGAAGCGGCGCCGTTCGGTCAGGACGCTGATGACGTGGGCGCCGCCCTCTTCGTAGTCGGCGGCGAGCGCCGCGGGGTCGGCGATGGCGGCCAGCGCGCCCTTGGACGGGCTCGACCGCTTGACCTCAGCGATGACCGAGACCTTGTCGCCGCCGAGCGCCGCGTAGGCGTCCTTGGCGGCCGGGGCGCGCCTGGCGCGCTCCTTCAGCTCGTCGAGCGACACCGCTTTCTGCCGTTCGGCAAGATCTTCTCGCACACCGGCCAGGATGTCGTCGAGAACGGTCCCGCTCAGGCTCCGCTCGTTCACGCGATCAAGATCCCTCCGGTCGGCTGTGGTGGGGGCGACGAGGAGTTCGCGCCGGCGTCCGCTCCCCTTCTTGTCTTGCGATGGTATCGGCCGCGCCGAGGTCACCTCGCCACAGCCCCCCTGCTACGGGGCAAGAAACGCGCCGAAAGGCAGGTTACGGACGACCCAGAAGACCAGGATGAGCGCCAGCAGCGACCAGATCAGGAGGGGCCGCGGCGCGGGCGGCCGCCAGGGCCGCCCTCGCCATCCGGCGACCAGCCATCTGGTCCAGAAGTAGGCCAGGACCGGCACCGCGAGCACGATCAGCGGGTTGAGGCCGAGCGCGGCCACCGGGTCGAGGTGCGCGAGCGCGTGGGCGGCCCGCAGCCCGCCGCAACCCGGGCAGTACCAGCCGGTGAGCGCGAGGAAGGGACACGCCGGATAGTGGCCGGGCTGGTTGGGGTCGACCAGCCCCACGTAGGCGAAAGCCGCCCCCGCCACCAGGGCCACGCCCAGCGGTGCGAGGACGGCTTTCCGGCCGCGTGTGCCGGTGAACACGCTTCCCACGTTCCTAGTAGGTGGCGCTCACCGAGGCCGCCCAGCCGAAGAGGCCGATCCAGAAGATCAGGAAGAGCACCCAGCCCGCGATGCCGACGTAGGACAGGATGAGACCGGCCAGGGCCATGCCCCTGCCCTCCTCGCCGGTCTTCTTGATCTGGCCGAGCGAGATGTGGCCGAGGATCACCCCGACGATGGAGGCCACACCACAGGTGATCAGACCCACGATGCCGCTGATCAGCGCGGCGATCGCCATGCCGTTGGTCTTCGTCGGCTGCGGACCGCCGTAGCCGTAGGGGTCGTAGCCGCCACCGGGAGGAGGCGGGTAGCCGCCGGCGGGCTGCGCTCCGTAACCACCCGAGCCGTAACCACCCTGCTGGTACCCGCCCGAGCCCTGGCCGGCGCCGTAACCACCGGAACCCTGGCCCGCGCCGTAACCGCCCGAGCCGGCCCCGTACCCTCCCGAGCCCTGACCCGCGCCGTAACCACCGGAGCCCTGACCACCCGCCGGCGGGCCGTAACCGCCACCCCCGGGCGGCTGTTCGCCGTAGCCCCCGCTACCGCCCTGGTTTCCGTAGCTCATACCGACGACTCCTCATGAATAGCGAATTGCCCGCCGAGCTTAGCGAGAAGCTGTCCGCCACGCGCAGAAGCCGCTGTTTTGTGGGCCTTTTGTGATCCTGCGATCAGGCGTGCCGCTCGCCGAGCCCCACCGGTTACGTGATCGTGCCGACCGTGACCCCCTGCCGTCTCGCCGAGCCCTCCCCAGCAGCCTAGCCCCGCGACCGGCGCCAGGCCGAGACCCACGGGGACCGAGCCGCCGGGCGATCCGCGCCGGGCTCTCACGGCGATCCGCACCGCCGTCCCACCGCGGTCCGGACCGGGATCCGCGCGGAAGGATGCCCGGCTCCCGTCAGCGCTCCTCGGTCGGGTCGTCTCCCCTGTCGATCGCCTCCCACAGCGACCTGTCGTCGCGGGGCCCCGCGGCCGGCCCCGGGCGGTCGTAGCGGGCCGACATGCCGGCCCACCCCGTGGCGCGCAGCACGGCCAGCACGCCGCCCGCGCAGAGCAGCACGCCGCCCGCCACCGCCACGTACGGCCAGGCGGTGTGGGCGATCGCCACGGCGTCCTGCGTGGCCGCCCCGACGGGATTGCGCCGGGCGGCGAGCTCCAGGGCCGCCGAACCCGCCGTCGCCACCCAGGCCGACAGCGCCACGCCCAGCCCGCACAGCGCCAGCACCGCGCCGACGACCCTGCGCCACACGCCCCTGGTCGCGAACAGCGCCACGACCGCCGCCAGCCCGGCCAGGGCCAGCGGCTGCGCGGCCGGCGCCAGCTCGCCGCCGGTCAGCTCGACCGGCGCGCCCGCGCCGTACGTGACGGTGGTCCAGACGCGGCCGGCGGCCAGCAGCGACAGGCCGGCGCCCGCCGCGCACAGCAGCAGCCAGAGGGTGAGCTCTCGTTTCACGACAGGGGCAGCGGATCGGCGTCGAAACAGGTGCGGTCGCCGGTGTGGCAGGCGGCGCCCACCTGGTCGACCTTGACCAGGATCGTGTCGCCGTCGCAGTCGAGCGCGACGGACTTGACGTGCTGGACGTGGCCGGAGGTGTCGCCCTTGACCCAGTAGGAGGCGCGGCTGCGCGACCAGTAGGTGGCCCTGCCCGTGGTCAGGGTGCGATGCAGCGCCTCGTCGTCCATCCAGGCGAGCATGAGGACCTCGCCCGTGTCGTACTGCTGGACGATGGCGGGCACGAGCCCGTCGGGATTGCGCTTCAGTCGCGAGGCGACCTTCGGGTCGAGGGACATGCGGCCATTCAACCAGGCACGGGCGGCGATGCCGTCCCTCACCCCGGCGCACCGCCACCGCCGGTGAACCGGCACGGGCGACCGCCCGCCCCACCGCCCTCATACGGCACCGGCGCCCGCCGTCCTGTCACCCTCATACGGCACCGGCGCCCGCCCGTCCCGCCGCCTCATGCGGCACCGGCGCCCGCCCGTCCTTCCGCCCTCGCACAGCACCGGCCGCCGCCGCCCATCGTCCGCGGGCGGCGGCCGGTGCCCCTGCGCCTCGCGGGCAGGGGCGGGTCAGGAGCGGGCGGCGGAGACCCAGGAGGCGTGCAGGTCGGCGTAGACGCCGGGCTCGCGGACCAGGTCGGCGTGCGGGCCGCGCTGGACGAGGCGTCCGGCGTCGAAGACGAAGACCTCGTCGGCGTTCTCGGCCGTCGACAGCCGGTGCGCGATCGAGATGGCGGTCCGCCCCCTGGTGACCCCGTCGAGGGCACGGGCGAGCCGTACCTCGGTGGCCGGGTCGACGGCGGAGGTCGCCTCGTCCAGCAGCAGCAGGTCGGGGTCGGCGAGGTAGGCGCGGGCGAGGGCGACCAGCTGGCGCTCGCCCGCCGACAGTGACTCGCCGCGCTGTCCCACCGTGGTGGACAGCCCCTCGGGCAGGCCCTCCAGCCAGTCGGCGAGGCCCAGCTCGGTCAGCGCCAGCGCGATCTCCTCGTCGGTGGCCGACGGCCTGCCGAAGCGGACGTTGTCGGCGAGTGTCCCGTCGAACAGGAAGCCGTCCTGCGGCACCATGACGATCCGCTCCCGCAGCGAGGAGAAGCGCACGTCGCGCAGGTCGTGGCCGTCGACGGTGACGCGCCCGTCCACCGGGTCCATCAGCCTGGTCAGCAGCTTGGCGAAGGTGGTCTTGCCGGACCCGGTCTCACCGACGACCGCGACGCGGGCGCGCGGGGGGATGGCGACCGACAGCTCGCGCAGGACCGGCGCGCCGCCGGGGTAGGCGAAGTGGACGTCCTCGAAGGCCACGGAGATCGGCCCGCGGGGCAGGCTGACGCCCTCCTCGCCGGGGTCGGCGACGTCGGGCGGCGTGTCGAGCACGCCGAGGACGCGCCGCCAGCCGGCGACCGCGTTCTGCGCCTCGTTCAGCACCTCGGTGGCGATCTGCAGCGGCGAGACGAACAGGGTGACCAGGAACAGGAAGGCGACCAGCCGGCCCGCGGTGATGTCGCCCGACAGGCCCAGCCTGACGCCGAGCAGGACGATCCCTGCGATGGCCGCGGCCGCCACGATCTCGGTCAGCGGGAAGACCAGGCCGACGATCTTCTGCGCCCTGACCTGCGCGCTCCGGTTGGCGTTGATCGCGGTGTCGATGCGGTCGGAGGTCCGGCGCTCGGCGCCGTAGGCGCGGATGACGGCCGCGCCGACGACCGACTCGCTCACGGCGGCGAGCATGTCGCCCGTGCGCTCGCGGACGATGGTGTAGGCGTTCGACAGCCAGCGCTGGAAGCGCGGCAGGGCGATCATCAGCGGGATGAAGCAGACCCAGACCAGCAGGGTCAGCTGCCAGGAGTAGACGAACATCAGCACCGTGGCGACCAGCAGCTGGCCGAACGCCACGATGATCATCAGGCCGCCCCACTGCATGAAGTTGCTGATCTGGTCGATGTCGTTGGTGACGCGGGAGACCAGGGCGCCGCGGCGCTCGGAGTTCTGGGTGAGCACGGACAGGTCGTGGACGTGCCGGAACCCGCGGACCCTGAGCGTGGCGAGGGAGGCCTCGGTGGCCTTGTAGAGGCGGACGTTCATCACGTAGCCGCACAGGGCGGTGATGACGACCGCCGCGGCGCACAGCAGGACCGCGCGCGAGATGTAGGAGATGTCCGGCGTGCCGGTCTTGAGGCCGGTGTCGATCGTCTGCTGCACGGCGATCGGCACGATGACCTTGCCGATGGTGGCGACGACGGCCAGGACGAGCGTGCCCGCGAGGCCCTTGCGGAACTCGGGCGTCAGCGAGAGCCCGTGTCGCACGGTGGCGAGCGCCGACCGCCCCGAGTCCTGGAAAGCGACGCTCATGCCACGACCTCTTCCTCTTCCTCTTCCGCCGTGATCGCGGCCCGCTCGGCCTCTTCGCGCTCGTAGGCGGTGACCAGGTTCCGGTAGCCGGGGCAGCGCTCGAGCAGCTGCTCGTGGCTGCCGCGGTCGACGACGTTGCCCCTGTCGAGATAGACCACCTCGTCGGCCAGCGCGATCGTGGCCAGCCGGTAGGCGATGACGACCACCGTCGAGGCGTCGCCCGGCCGGTCGGCCGTGTCCTGCTCGCCGGTCGCGGCCGCGTTCAGGTGGCGCAGGCCGTACAGGATCTTGGACTCGACCTGGGGGTCGACGCTGGAGGTGGCGTCGTCGAGGATGAGCAGGCGCGGGCGGCGGACGACCGCGCGGGCCAGCGCGATGCGCTGGCGCTGGCCGCCCGACAGGGTGGTGCCGCGCTCGCCGACCTTGGTGTCGAGCCCGGCGGGCAGCTTGGCGACGAAGCCGTCGGCCTGGGCCAGGCGCAGGGCGGCCCAGACCTGGTCCTCGGAGACGTCGAGGCCGAGCGTGATGTTGCCGCGCACGGTGTCGTCGAACAGGAACGTCTGCTGCGGCACCAGCGCGACCGTGTCGGCGATGCCGCCGTAGGCGATGTCGCGCAGGTCGACGCCGTCCAGGCGCACCTCGCCCTTGTCCGGGTCGACCAGGCGGCCCAGCGCCTGCACGAGCGTGGACTTGCCGGAGCCCGTGGGCCCGACCAGCGCCACGGTACGGCCCGCCGCCACCTCGAAGGTGACGTCGTGCAGCACCTCGGCCGTGCCGTAGGAGTAGGACAGGCCGGAGACCGCCAGCCCCACGGCGCCCGAACCGGGCACGCTCGAGCGGCCGTAGTCCATCGAGCCCGTCGCGTCGAGCACCGCCTGCACCCGCTGCCAGCCGACGACGCTGCGGGGCAGCTCGGCCAGCACCCAGCCGAGCGCGCGGATCGGGAAGGCCAGCAGCGTGAACAGGTAGGCGACCTGGACCAGTTCGCCCGAGGTGATGGAGGCGGCCGACAGCCGCAGCGCGCCGACCATCAGCACGATGAGCACGCCGAGCGTCGGCAGCGCCTCCAGCATCGGGTCGAACAGGCCGCGCACCCGGCCGACGGCGATGTTGGCGTCGCGCAGCTCGCGCGCCCTGCGCTCGAACCGCGCGGTCTCCAGGTCCTCGCGGCCGAGGGTCTTGACGACCAGGGCGCCGTCGAAGCTCTCGTGGGCGATCTCGCTGACCTCGGCGCGCAGCTGCTGGGCGCGCGTGGCCAGGGGGCTGAGCCTGCGCTGGTAGACCAGGTTCAGGACGGCGATGGCCGGGAAGATCAGGAAGCCGACGAGGGCGAGCACCGGGTCGGTGATCACCATCGCGACCGCGGCGGTGACCAGCATGACGATCACGCCCACGGCCATGGGCAGCGGCGCCAGCGGCGCCCAGGCGGCCTCGGCGTCGGCGCTGGCGTTGGACAGCAGCTGTCCCGTGGGGTGCTGCTGGTGCCACGACAGCGGCAGGCGCAGGTACTGCTTGGTGACGTCCCTGCGCGAGCGGGCCTGCATGCGGTACTGCAGGACGCCCGCCAGGATGCGCCGGCCCGCCACGCCGAGCGCCTTGAGCAGCGCGGTGCCGACGATGAGAAGGACCGAGATCCACAGCGCGCCCGCGGTGACCTCGCCCTTGGCGAAGGCGGGCAGGACGGCGTTCTCCGTGGCCCAGCCGAGCGCCCAGGCCGAGGCGACGGTCATGCCGCCGTACAGGGCGCTGCTCAGCACGGCGGCGGTGAACACCGCCTTCTCTGTGCGGATGGCGACCCCGAGAACGCGGAGTCCCTGGCGCATCACGGCTGAGGTGACCTTGGTCGCCACTCGAGGGAGATCCTTCCGCTGGGGATATTTGTACTTAAGTCCCTATCATGGTCGATCATCTGCTTATTCCCCGCCCCAGTAGAATCGTCTGGTGACTCACGCCCGCGGCGAACGCGCCGCACTGTGCGACCTGCTCGACACGCTCGGCCCCGACGCCCCCACGCTGTGCACGGGCTGGAGCACCCGCGACCTGGCCGCCCACCTCGTGCTGCGCGAGCGGAGGATCGACGCCAACCCCGGCATCGCGCTCAAGCCGCTGGCGGGCTACACCGCCTCGGTCCAGGAGGGCCTCAAGGCCAAGCACTCCTTCTCCGAGCTGGTCGGCCTCGTGCGCAGGCCGGGCGGCGTGTACGGCCTGCTGCCCCCGCTCGACGAGGCGGTCAACACGCTGGAGTACTTCGTCCACCACGAGGACGTGCGCCGCGCCCAGCCCGGATGGGAGCCGCGTGAGCTGCCCGACGACCTGGAGCGCCTGCTGTGGCGGCGCCTGGAGATGGGGGCCAGGATCATGCTGCGCCGGTCGCCGGTCGGGGTGGTCCTCCACCGCCTGGGCGGCGGGGTGGCCCTCGGCGGCGCCAAGGAGGGCCCCAAGGTGGAGGTCACCGGCAAGGGCAGCGAGCTGCTGCTGTTCTGCTTCGGGCGCCAGGAGCACACCAGGGTCGACCTGACCGGCGACGCCGACGCCGTCGCCCGCCTCACCCGCGCCCCGCTCGGCATCTGACCGGGCCCGGCGCGCGCGGGGCGGGCTCAGCAGGCGGCGGGTCCGGCCGTCCGGAGCGGCTGCGACCTCTCCACCTGGGCGATCCTGCGCAACGCCGCGACCAGCGCGTCCCCGAGCGAGGTGGCCACCACGACCAGTTCCATCGCGCGCTCTCTGTCGTCGGCCGGCCCCAGCACGCCGAGGTCGACCGCGGCGATCCGGTCGGCCGCGGCGGCGTAGGCGTCGAGCGCGGCGATCATGTCCTGCCGCCCGAGCTCCCCCAGCGCGGCCAGCACCCCGACGGCCATCCGCACCGCGGGATGGGCGGCCTGGGACCTGCTCCATCCCCTCCTGGTCATCATCTCGCCCATCAGCCGCTCGGCCGCGGCCAGGTGCGGGCCGCCCCGGGGCTCCTGGCGTCCGGTCATGGCCATCTGCGTGAGGGCGAGCAGGTCGTAGCCGGAGCGGTCGCCGCCGTCCAGGTGGCCGACCAGCTCACGGATCGTCGCGATCGGCAGCCCGCCGTAGTCGGCCAGCGCCCGTACGAGCCTGAGCCTGCGTACGTGCCCCCCGTCGTAGTCGGCCTGCCTGCGACCGACCGGGCGGCCCGGCGGCAGCAACCCCTCCCGCACGTAGAACTTGATCGTCGGGACGGGGATCCCCGTCGCCTCGCTCAGCTCCGCCATTCGCACGTGTTCCAGCCCCCTCATTGGATAGCAGGACTATCTTAGTCGGCGGCGCACGTGGTGATCCATCCCACACGAGGCCGTCCCCAGGGCTGGATTTCCGTATCCGGCAGCGAGTCCGCCGCCCGAATCGGGGTCGATGGCCGTACGATGGCCAGGTAAAGACGCCCCCCGGTTATGATCAAGAACATCTTCATAGAAGATGCCAGTGATCGCCCAGATCCGGGTATATACGGCTGGGAATGGACTGCAGGAGGCCCCCCATGCAGGTCAAGAAGGTCCTCACGTATCTCGCCGTGGCCTTCGTCGTCTTCTATCTGTTCACCCAGCCGAGGAACGCGGCGGCGGCGGTCAACAGTGTGTTCGACGGCATCGTCAACGGAGCCAATCAATTGGCCGTCTTCTTCACCAACGTCGTGACCTGACAGACGTGCCGACCCGTCTTGACCACGGGTCGCGCGTGTTGCCACCGACCTGAGATCGAAGAGCGTAGAGTCGATCGATGAGAGATCGCCGAAGCGTCATCGAGCGGGCCGAGACCGAGGGCGTCGAGCTCGTCCGGTTCCTCTATGCCGACCACGGTGGGGTGATCCGCGGCAAGGCGGTGTCCCGCACCCGGCTGGGCGAGCGGCTCGCCTCCGGCATCGGTCACACGGTGGCCATGATGGCGATGAACATGCTCGACCAGCTCCAGGAGGTCGAGCAGTTCGGGCCGGTCGGTGAGGTCCGGATCATGCCGGACCCGTCGACGTTCGTTCCTCTCCCCTACTCTCCTGGCGCCGCCGCCATGGTGTCCGACCTGGTCCAGCTGGACGGCACGCCGTGGGGCGCCTGCCCCCGCACCTTCCTCAAGGAGGCGATCGCCGAGCTCGGCAGCGAAGGCTACGCGCTCGTGGCCGCCTTCGAACCCGAGTTCACCCTCGGCCGCCGCCTGCCCGACCCGGCGGGCGGGGGCGACCGGCTGGTCCCGCTCGACGACAGCCTCTGCTACTCCACCACCGGCTTCGACCTGGCCCACGACTACGCCATCACGCTGGTCCGCGCGCTGGAGACCCAGGGGCTGCGGGTGGAGCACTACCACCCCGAGCTCGGCCACGGCCAGCAGGAGCTGTCGATACGGCACGCCCCCGCGCTCAGGGCCGCCGACAACCACGTCCTCTACCGCGAGACGGTGCGCGGCGTGGCCACGCGCATGTCCCTGTGGGCGTCGCTGGCTCCCAAGCCCATCGCCGACCAGGCCGGCAACGGCGCCCACCTGCACATGTCGCTGTGGGACCCCTCCCTGCACACCAACCTGTTCGACGAGCGGCCCGAGCTGATGAGCCGCTTCGTCGGCGGGCTGCTCGCCCACATGCCCGCGCTCACGGCGCTGACCTGCGGAAGCGTCAACAGCTTCCGGCGGCTGGCGCCGCGCATGTGGTCCAGCGCCTACGCCGTCTACGGGCCCGACAACAGGGAGGCCGCGGTGCGGGTCTGCTCGCCGGTCGGCGAGGAGGGCACGGCCAACCTGGAGCTCAAGCCGTCCGACTCCTCGGCCAACCCCTACCTGTCGCTCGGCGCGGTCATCCACGCCGGCCTCGACGGGATCCGGCGGGAGCTCGACCCCGGCGACCCCGTGCTCGTCGACCCCGACACCAGGCCGGGGGCCTACCCGCGGCTGCCCGCCACCCTCGACGAGGCGCTCGACGCCCTCGAGGCCGACCCGCTGCTCATGGCGGCGCTCGGACCGCTGCGCGCCGGCGCCTACCTGGCGGTCAAGCGCTCCGAGGCGGCCGCGTTCAAGGAGCGCGACGCGGCCTTCGAGGTCGCCCGGCACATGGGCGTCTTCTAGGACGGCCGGCCGTCAGGGCGCCGGCCGTCCGCGACCGTGGGACGGCCGGCTACCTGACCGGGTGGCCGGCCTGGCGCAGGCTGTCCTTCACCTCGGAGATCTTCAGCGTGCCGAAGTGGAACACCGACGCGGCCAGCACCGCGTCGGCGCCCGCGGCGACGGCCGGCGGGAAGTGCTCCAGCCGCCCGGCGCCGCCGCTGGCGATCACCGGCACGCTGACCGCGGCCCGCACGGCGCGCAGCATCTCCAGGTCGTAGCCGTCGAGGGTGCCGTCGCCGTCCATGGAGTTGAGCAGGATCTCCCCCACACCGAGCTCCTGGCCGCGCGCCGCCCACTCGACCGCGTCGATGCCGGTGCCGCGCCGCCCGCCGTGCGTGGTGACCTCGAAGCCCGAGGGCGTGCCCGGCGCCCTGCGGGCGTCGACCGACAGCACGACGCACTGGGCGCCGAACCGCCGGGAGGCCTCGGTCAGCAGCTCCGGCCGGGCGATGGCCGCGGTGTTGAGCGACACCTTGTCCGCGCCGGCGCGCAGCAGCCTGTCGACGTCGTCGACCGAACGGACGCCGCCACCCACGGTCAGCGGGATGAAGACCTGCTCGGCGGTCCTGCGGACCACGTCGAACATCGTCTCCCGCTCCCCCGACGAGGCGGTGATGTCGAGGAAGGTCAGCTCGTCGGCGCCCTCCTCGTCGTAGCGGCGGGCCAGCTCCACCGGATCACCCGCATCGCGCAGGTTCTCGAAGTTGACGCCCTTGACCACCCGTCCCGCGTCCACGTCCAGACACGGGATGACTCGAACCGCGACAGTCATGCTCGAAACGCCTCGATCTCGATCTCCACCAGCATCCGCTTGTCGATCAGCCCGGCCACCCTGACGCCCGTGCACGCGGGCCTGACGTGCCCCAGCACCTCCGACAGCGCGGTGCCGACCGCGTCGTAGTGGCCGTCGTCGACCACGTAGTAGCGCACCATGACCACGTCCTCCCTGGTCAGCCCGGCCGCCTCCACCGCGTCGAGCGCGATGTCGAAGGCGGTCATGGCCTGCCGGTAGGGGTCGCCCTCGTGCTGCACCTCGCCGTCGACGGTGGCCGTGCAGCCGGAGACCACGACCCGCGGCCCCGCCACGACGGCGCGGGCGTAGCCGTACCTGTCCTCCCAGACGCCGCCGGAGAAGATCCTCGTCCCTTCGCGCACGCAGCCTGCCTGGCCCATCACGCGTCCCTCCCTCAGGTCCTAGCCGCGTACCGCGGCCAGGGCGTCTTCCAGCGTGAAAGCCTGCGCGTACAGTGCCTTGCCCACGATCGCGCCCTCCACGCCGTGGGGCGCGAGAGAGGAGAGGGCGACGAGGTCGTCGAGGGAGGAGACCCCTCCACTGGCGACGACGGGCTTGTCGGTTCGATCGCAGACCTGGCGCAGCAGGTCCAGGTTCGGTCCGCGTAGTGTTCCGTCCTTGGTCACGTCCGTCACCACGTACCGGGGGCAGCCGTCGGCATCGAGCCGGTCGAGCACCTCCCAGAGATCGCCGCCCTCCTCGGTCCACCCGCGGGCGGCGAGCGTGGTGCCGCGCACGTCGAGCCCGACCGCGATCTTGTCACCGTGCTCGGCGATGACGCGCCTGCACCAGTCCGGGTTCTCCAGCGCCGCGGTGCCGATGTTGACCCTGCGGCAGCCGGTGGACAGCGCCGCCGCCAGCGAGGCGTCGTCGCGGATGCCGCCGGTCAGCTCCACGTTGATGTCGAGCTTGCCGACCACGTCGGCCAGCAGTTCCCTGTTGGAGCCGCGGCCGAAGGCGGCGTCGAGGTCGACCAGATGGATCCACTCGGCGCCCGCCTCCTGCCAGGCCAGTGCCGCGGTCAGCGGGTCGCCGTAGCCCGTCTCGGTGCCGGCCTCCCCCTGCACGAGGCGTACGGCCTGGCCGTCGACGACATCCACGGCGGGCAGCAGTACGAACGACATGTTCCTCAGGTCCTCCGGTCAAAGGCGAGCGTGACGATCACAGGGACGAACAGCAGGGAGAGCACGAACACGGCCAGGCTGACCTGCCACGACGACCACAGCAGCCAGACCAGCAGCTGGGCGACGAGGAAGAGCACGGCGACGAGGCCGTTCTGCGCCCGCTGGCGGCGGGCGATGAGCCCGCCCTGCCTGGCGTAGCGGACCGGGCGCGGGACCAGCCGGGCGAGCAGGGCGCTGCGGCGCGACCTGCGCGCCATCCGCTCGGCGTTCAGCAGGGCGGCGCGCTCGCGCTCGGCCTCGCGGGCGGCCCGGCGCCGGGCCCGTTCCTTGCTCACGGCACCGCCCCCGACCTGCCGGTGGGCGGGGGCGCCATCACCGCGGCCCGTTCACAGCGTGCCGACCCAGTTCTTCAGCAGGGCCGCGCCCGCGTCCCCTGACTTCTCCGGGTGGAACTGGGTGGCCATCAGCGGGCCGTTCTCCACCGCGGCCACGAACGGCACGCCGTGCTCGGCCCAGGTGACCAGTGGTGGGGCGAAGCCCTCGCCCGGATGCAGCTCCCATTCGCGCACGCCGTAGGAGTGGACGAAGTAGAAGCGGGTGTCGGCGTCGATCCCGGCGAACAGCACGCTGCCATCGGGCGCCTTGACGGTGTTCCAGCCCATGTGCGGCAGCACGGGGGCCTCCAGGTGCTCGACCGTGCCGGGCCACTCGCCGCACCCCTCGGTGACCACGCCGTGCTCCACGCCGCGCTCGAACAGGATCTGCATGCCGACGCAGATCCCCAGCACGGGACGGCCGGCCGACAGGCGGCGGCCGATGATCCTGTCGCCGATGACGCTCTTCAGCCCCACCATGCACGCCGCGAAGGCGCCCACGCCCGGCACGACGAGGCCGTCGGCGGCCATGGCGGCGTCGTAGTCGGCGGTGACCGTCACCTGGGCGCCGGTCCTGGCCAGCGCCCGTTCGGCCGAGCGCAGGTTGCCCGAGCCGTAGTCGAGGACGACGACGTTCTTGCTCACCACCACAACACCCCCGCCACCAGCGCCATCGCGGCGCCGACGCCGCAGACCACCGCGCCGATCCGCAGGCCCTGCTTGATCAACGACACCACGCCGCCGACCAGGAAGAGGCCGATGAAGACCATCACGATCGCCGTCCAGTTGTCGCTCATGCAGCCTCCCCCCGTGCCGGCCCGGTCGTCCGGCGGCACTCGGTCACAGCACGCCCTTGGTGCTCGGGACCCCGATGGCACGCGGGTCGCGCTCGCTGGCCTCGCGCAGCGCCCTGGCCAGCGCCTTGAACTGGGCCTCGACGATGTGGTGGGCGTTGCGCCCGTACGGCACGCGCACGTGCAGGCAGACGGCCGCCTGGGCGACGAACGACTCGAGGATGTGCCGGGTCATCGTCGTGTCGTACTCGGGACCGATCATGGGGGCCATGCCGTCGGGCTCGGAGTGCACCAGGTAGGGGCGTCCGGACAGGTCGACGGTCACCTCGGCGAGCGCCTCGTCCAGCGGGCAGGACGCGTTGCCGTAGCGCCTGATGCCGGACTTGTCGCCCAGCGCCTCACGGAAGGCGGCGCCCAGTGCCAGCGCGGTGTCCTCGATGGTGTGGTGCGAGTCGATGTGCAGGTCGCCCTCGGTCTTGACGGTCAGGTCGAACAGACCGTGCTTGCCGAGCTGGGCAAGCATGTGGTCGTAGAACCCGACCCCGGTGGCGACGTCGACCACGCCGGTGCCGTCGAGGTTCACCTCGACCAGGACCGACGTCTCCTTCGTCACGCGCTCGACACGTCCGACTCGAGCGCGGCCGCCTTCGTCGGCCACCTTCGATGCCGAGCTGTGTCGATCGGTTCGCTCGCTGCGCTCACTCACAGGACCCCCTCCAGGGCTGCACGGAATGCCGTCATCTCCTCAGTGGTGCCGATCGACACCCGCAGCCACTCGGGCGGCCCGACCTCGCGGATCAGGACGCCTCGCTGGAGCAGCCCCTCCCAGATCGTGCGCCGGTCACCGAACCGGCCGAACAACACGAAGTTCGCGTCCGAATCGGCGACCGTCAAGCCCTTGCCGCGCAACCATTCGACGATGTCGTCGCGCTCGCGCCGGAGCGTGTCGACGGTGCCGAGCAGCTCGGCCCGGTGCCGCAGCGCGACCCTGGCCGTGGCCTGCGTGACCGTCGACAGGTGGTACGGCAGCCGGACCAGCAGCATCGCCTCGACCACGGCCGGGTGCGCTGCCAGGTAGCCCAGGCGGGTGCCCGCCATGGCGAACGCCTTGGACATCGTCCGCGTCACGATCAGCCGGGGGTGGTCGGCCAGCAGCGTCAGCGCCGACGGCGTGCCGGTGCGGGCGAACTCGGCGTAGGCCTCGTCCACCACGACCATGCCGGGAGCGGCCGCGGCGACCCGCGCGATGGTCTCCAGCGGCAGCGCGGTGCCGGTCGGGTTGTTGGGCGAGGTCAGGAAGACGATGTCGGGCCGGTGCTCCTCGACCGCGGCGACGGCCTTGCCGGGGTCGAGCGAGAAGTCCTCCTCGCGCGCGCCCGAGATCCACTCCGTGCTGGTGCCGGTGGTGATGATCGGGTGCATGGAGTAGGACGGCTCGAAGCCGATCGCGGTGCGCCCATGGCCGCCGAAGGCCTGCAGGATCTGCTGGAGCACCTCGTTGGAGCCGTTGGCGGCCCAGACCATGTCGCGGGTCAGCCCGTGGCCCAGGTAGTCGGCCAGGTCCTGGCGCAGGGCCAGGGCGTCCCTGTCGGGGTAGCGGTTGAGCGCCGCCGCGCCGCGCCTGATCTCCTCGGCCAGGTCGTCGACCAGCGCCTGGGAGGGCGGGTAGGGGTTCTCGTTGGTGTTGAGCTGCACCGGCACGTCGAGCTGGGGAGCGCCGTACGGCTTGCGCCCCCGCAGGTCGTCGCGGATCGGCAGGTCGTCGAACCTCATGAGGGGATCTCCCAGTCGAACCTCGCGCGGATGGCGGCGCCGTGGGCGGGCAGGTCCTCGGCGTCGGCGAGCACGCAGGTGTGCTCGGCCGCCCCGGCCAGCGCCTCGCGGGTGTAGTCGATCACGTGGATGCCGCGCAGGAACGACTGGACCGACAGCCCGCTGGAGTGGCAGGCGCACCCGCCGGTGGGCAGCACGTGGTTGGAGCCGGCGAGGTAGTCGCCCAGGCTCACCGGGCTGTAGGGACCGACGAAGATCGCGCCCGCGTTGCGCACCCTGGCCGCCACCTCGGCCGCTCCGGCCGTCTGGATCTCCAGGTGCTCGGCGGCGTAGGCGTCGACGACCCTGAGCCCGGCAGCCAGGTCGTCGACCAGCACGATGCCCGACTGCCGGCCGGCCAGCGCCTCGGAGATCCGCTCGGAGTGGCGGGTCGCGGCGACCTGTCCCGGCAGCTCCTTCTCGACCGCCTCGGCCAGCTCGACGCTGTCGGTGACCAGCACGGCCGCCGCGATGACGTCGTGCTCGGCCTGGCTGATGAGGTCGGCGGCCACGTGCCGGGGGTCGGCGGTGGCGTCGGCGAGGATGGCGATCTCGGTGGGGCCCGCCTCGGAGTCGATGCCGATGACGCCCTTGAGCAGCCGCTTGGCCGCGGCCACCCAGATGTTGCCTGGTCCGGTCACCATGGTGGCGGCCGGGCACTCCTCGGTGCCGTAGGCGAACATCGCCACGGCCTGCGCCCCGCCGACGGAGTAGACCTCGTCCACGCCGAGCAGCGCGCAGGCGGCCAGGATCGTGGGGTGCGGCAGCCCGCCGAACTCCTTCTGCGCGGGGCTGGTGACGGCCAGCGACTCGACGCCCGCCTCCTGGGCGGGGACGACGTTCATGACCACGCTGGAGGGGTAGACCGCGCGCCCGCCCGGTACGTAGAGGCCGACGCGCTCGACCGGCACCCACCGCTCGGTGACCGTGCCGCCGGGGACCACCTGGGTCGTGGTGTCGGTGCGCCGCTGGTCGCGGTGCACCTTCCTGGCCCGCGTGATCGACTCGACGAGGGCGGCCCTGACCTTGGGGTCAAGGTCGTCCAGCGCCTGCCGGATCGCCTCGGCGGGAACCCTGGCGGACGTGATCTCGACACCGTCGAACCTGGCGGTCAGCTCGCGAACGGCTGCCGCCCCGCGATGGCGCACCTCGTCGCAGATGGGCCGCACCTTCTCCAGGGCGGCCTCGACGTCGAGTTCGGCGCGGGGCAGCACGTCGCGCAGGTTCTCCGGCAGAGAGCCGCGCAGGTCGATACGGGAAATCACCCATACAGTCTACGGACAGTCTCAGGCACAACCGCTTCTGTCCATATTGCGGGACCGCCAGGGCATTCGCCGTATTTCTCCATGCATGGCGGGGCATTTCCGCAGGCACGGCGTGGCCGCCGATCCTCTACGATCGGCACCGTGAGCAAGGCGAAGAAGGGCGGGCAGGGCACCCCCGCGACGGTCGCGCTGGCCAAGGCACAGGTCGACTTCACGCTCCACCCCTACGAGCACGACGCCAACGCCCAGGCCTACGGCGAGGAGGCCGCCGACGCGCTGGGCCTGCCGTACGACAGGATCTTCAAGACGCTGGTGGCGGAGGTCGAGAGCGGGCTCGCGGTGGCGGTCGTGCCGGTGGCGGGCAAGCTCGACCTGAAGGCGTTCGCCGCGGCGCTGGGCGGCAAGCGGGCCGCGATGGCCGACGCGGCGAAGGTCGAGCGGGTCACCGGCTACGTGGTCGGCGGCATCAGCCCCCTCGGGCAGCGCAAGCGGCTGCCCACCGTGGTCGACGCCTCCGCGCTGGACTTCGAGACGATCTACTTCTCGGCCGGCAAGCGCGGCCTGCAGATCGAGACCGCGCCGGCGAACCTGGTCGCGCTCACCGGGGCGGCCACCGCGCCGATCGCCAAGACCGGTTGAGGGCCGGTCAGCTGGCAATCCTTGCCATCGCCGGGCGCGGGCGCATGCGGCAGGATCGCAAGAGTGACCGAACTGCACTACCTCACCGCCACTGAGATGGCCCGCCTGGTGCGGGCCCGCGAGGTGAGCGCCGTCGAGCTGCTCGAGGCCCACCTGGCGCGCATCGAGCAGGTCAACCCGGCCGTCAACGCCATCGTGACGCTGGTCGCCGAGCGCGCGCTCGACCAGGCCAAGGCGGCCGACGCGGGCGAGCCCCGAGGTCCGCTGCACGGCGTGCCCGTGGCCCACAAGGATCTCGTCGACACCGCGGGCATCAGGACCACGTACGGCTCGCCGCTGTTCGCCCATCACGTCCCCGGCCAGGACGACCTGCTGGTCGAGCGACTCAGGAAGGCCGGGGCGATCACGGTGGGCAAGACCAACACGCCCGAGTTCGGCACCGGCTCGCACACCGTCAACGAGGTGTTCGGCGCCACCCGCAACCCCTACGACCTGTCCAGATCCGCCGGCGGCAGCAGCGGGGGCGCCGCGGCCGCGCTGGCCACCGGGATGGTGCCGCTGGCCGACGGCTCCGACATGGGCGGCTCGCTGCGCAACCCGGCCAGCTTCTGCAACGTGGTCGGCCTGCGCCCGACGCCGGGCCGCGTTCCCGACATCTCCGACACCGCCGCCTGGTACACGCTGGCGGTCTCGGGGCCGATGGCCAGGACCGTCGAGGACCTGGAGCTCATGCTGTCGGTGATGTCCGGCTTCGACCCGCGCTCGCCGTACGCGATCACCGAGCCGTACACCCCCGACCCGGAGACCTCCGTGCGCGGCCTGCGGGTGGCCTTCAGCCCCGACCTCGGCGGCCTGCCCGTCGACCCCGAGACCGCGGCGGTCACGGAGGCGGCGGTGCGGGTGCTCGACCGGCTCGGCGCCGTCGTGGAGCGCGTGGACCTCGACCTGTCCGACGCCGACGACGCCTTCAGGACCTACCGCGCCTGGTATTACGCGCTGAGCTTCGGCGAGCTGGAGAGGCTGGGCGCCAACACCGCCTGGAACGTCGAGCAGGGCCGTACGGTGACCGGCGCCGACCTGGCCCGCGCCGAGAAGCTGCGCAGCGGCCTCTACCAGCGCATGGCCGCTTTCTTCGACACCTACGACGTGCTGGTCGCGCCGGTCAGCCAGGTGCCGCCGTTCCCCGTCGAGCGGCCCTACGTCGACGAGATCAACGGTGTGAAGCTGCCCGACTACCTGGCCTGGATGCGCTCGGCGTACTGGATCAGCGTCCTGCACGCCCCCGCGGCCTCGGTGCCGGCCGGCTTCACCTCGACGGGGCTGCCGGTGGGCGTGCAGATCGTCGGCCGGCCGTTCGCCGACGCCAGGGTGCTGCGCGTGGCCCGCGCCTTCGAGCAGGCCACCGGGTACGGCTCGCGCCGCCCCGATCTGTAGCCCGGCCTGTAGCGCGGCCTGAAGAGCGGTCTAGAGGCCCTCGATCTCCCCGTACGGCCGGCGCAGCGGCGACTCGCGGTAGGCGACCACGGCCTCCATCGTCCCGTAGAGCCCCACCGCGAGCAGCGGCCAGGCCACCAGCACGCCCTTGGCGGTCAGGACGAGCGCTCCGGCCACCACCTTCACGCCGGGCACGGCGGCGGCGGCCTCCACGGTGACCGTGCCGAAGGTGAAGGTCGTGCCGGCCCACTGCGCGACGAAGGCC
Organism: Nonomuraea sp. NPDC003754; assembly: GCF_053605785.1. Lineage (NCBI taxonomy): Bacteria > Bacillati > Actinomycetota > Actinomycetes > Streptosporangiales > Streptosporangiaceae > Nonomuraea > Nonomuraea sp. NPDC003754. The sequence continues at coordinate 47,848 of NZ_JBSGJX010000016.1, read as the reverse complement.
GCGGCGGCGCCGCCGGCCGCCAGCCCGAGCAGCACCTCCAGGCGCCTGTCACGGGCCAGGTTCCACGCCACGACCGCGCAGACCAGCCCGATGCCACCCGTGACCACGGCGAACCAGCCGTCGGCGGCGATGAGGGCCTGGGTGGAGGGGTCGGCCAGCACCGGCCGGCCGTTGACGATCGCGTAGGGCGCCCGGGGCGCGAGCAGGGACCAGGCCAGACCCGCGGGGACGCCGAGGGCGGCCAGCGCCAGAACGGTCACCGCGAAAGCCCGCACATGCCCCACGAGGCCACTCCCCCTCACAAGTGTGTCCGAACCTGCTCGATGGTATCCCCCGGCTAGGCTCATGCCGTGATTGAAGACAAGGTCTGGCTGATCGAGCCCTCCGGTCCGCTGCGTGGCGATGTGGAGGTCCGCGGATCCAAGAACGCGGTGTCGAAGCACATGGTGGCGGCCATGCTCGGCACCGGTGAGAGCTCCATCCACAACGCCCCCGAGGTGGGTGAGGTCGGCATCACCGCGGCGATGCTGGAAGCGCTCGGCATCCACGTGGAGATCACCAAGAAGGAGATCAGGATCGCGAAGGGGCAGGAGATCCAGCCCCGTGTGCCCAACGCCTTCAGCGGCCTGAACCGCATCCCGATCCTCATGCTGGGCCCGCTGCTCCACCTGGCCGGCGAGGCGTTCGTGCCGCTGGTCGGCGGCGACCCCATCGGACGCAGGCCGGTCAACTTCCACGTCGAGGCGCTGCGCACCATGGGCGCCGAGGTCGAGGTGGGCGAGGACGGCATCCACGCCAAGGCGACCAGGTTGCGCGGCGCCAGGATCCAGCTCCCCTACCCCAGCGTCGGCGCGACCGAGACGATCCTGATGTCGGCGGTGCTCGCCGAGGGCAAGACCGTCATCAAGAACGCCGCCATGGAGCCCGAGGTGGTCGAGCTGGCGCTGTTCCTGCAGCGGATGGGCGCCAGGATCGAGCTGTCCCCCGACCGGCGGATCGTCATCGAGGGCGTGCCCGAACTGCACGGCGCGCAGACCTGGCTCGCGGGCGACCGCATCGAGGCCTTCTCCTACCTGGCGGCGGGCCTCATCACCAGGGGCGAGGTGCGCGTGCACGGCTGCCCGCAGGACCGCCTGGTCACCGCGATCACCACGCTGGCCAGGATGGGCGCCCAGTTCGACATCAACGACGACTACATCTGCGCCACCGCGCCGCCCGAGGGGCTGCGTTCGGCGGCCGTGCAGACCGACACCCATCCCGGGTTCATGACCGACTGGCAGACGCCGCTGATGGTGCTGTTCACCCAGAGCCAGGGCATGTCGGTGCTGCACGAGACGGTCTTCGAGAACCGCCTGGTCTACGTGCCCGCGCTGCAGCAGATGGGCTGCGAGATCGAGGTCTTCGACCAGTGCCTCGGTGGTCCCGCCTGCCGCTACCACGACACCAACGCCAAGCACTCGGCCGTGGTGCGCGGGGTGTCCAAGCTGCGCGGCGCCGACGTGATGCTGCCCGACATCAGGGCGGGCTTCTCGGCGGTGCTGGCCGCCGCGGTGGCCGACGGCTCCTCCAGGCTGCGCGGCGTGCACCACATCGAGCGCGGCTACCACCACCCGTTCGAGCAGTTCCGCTCGCTCGGCCTGGACCTCCACCGAGAGGGCTGACCGGGCACGGCCGTCAACCGGACAGAGGAGGCTGACCGGGCACGGCCGTTAACCGGACAGAGGGGGCCGATCGGGCGCGGCGCGCGTTCCATGAGCGCGTTTGCAGATCGCAAAGGCTGCTGAAGCAGGCGTTTGGCGCCCTCGTCCGCGTTGCAGATCATCTGAGTGACTGTGCTCAGATGCGTCGTCGGGCTCGGCATGGCGGGCGCGATCGGCGGCGTGCTGACCGCGGCGGTGGCGGTCCCGGCGGTCAGCGGGGCCGGAATCGCCGTCCGCGAAGCCGCCGCCACCTTCACCGACCTGCCGCCCGCCCCGCGCGAGGAGCCGCTGTCGCAGGTCACCACGCTGCTGGACAAGAACGGCAAGCCGTTCGCGCAGTTCTACAAGGCCAACCGGACGCCCGTGACGCTCGCCCAGGTGGCGCCGGCGATGCGCGACGCCATCGTGGCCATCGAGGACGCCCGCTTCTACGAGCACGCCGGCCTGGACATCAAGGGCACGCTGCGCGCGATCATCACCAACACCCAGGCGGGCGGCATCAAGCAGGGCGGCTCGTCGCTGACCCAGCAGCTGGTGAAGAACATCCTGGTCGAGAACGCCGACACCGAGAAGGAACGGCAGGCCGCCCGCGCGCCCAATCTGTCCCGCAAGATCAGCGAGCTGCGTTACGCCCTGGCGCTGGAGGACAAGTACCGCAAGGACGAGATCCTCGAGCGCTATCTCAACATCGCCTACTTCGGGGCGGGCGCCTACGGGGTCGAGGCGGCGGCCCGGCGCTTCTTCTCCACCACGGCCGGCAGCCTCACGCTGGCCCAGGCGGCGACGCTGGCGGGGGCGGTGCGCCTGCCGTACACCACCGATCCTTCACTGGGCCCTGAACGGCGGGCACGGCTGCTTGAGCGCCGCGACATCGTCCTGGACCGCATGGCGAGCCTGAACATGATCTCCGCCGAGACGGCGGCGGCCACCAAACGGCAGCCGCTGGACATCAGGCTGCGGCCCGAACCCGGCGGGTGCGCCGAGAGCGAGTACCCGTACTTCTGCCTCTACGTGCAGCGCGAACTGCTGACCAACCCCGTCTTCGGCGACACCACGGCCGAACGGGAGCGCCGCCTGTCCATGGGCGGGCTCGTGCTGCGCACCACGCTCGACCCCGTCGCGCAGCGCGCCGCCGAGCAGGCGATCAGGCAGCGGGTGCACCCCGTGGACACCGAGGTCGCCGCCGAGGCGATGGTCGAGCCCGGCACGGGCAGGATCAGGGCGCTGGCGGCCAGCAAGAGGTTCGGCCGCAATCCCGGCGACCGCAAGAACGGGCCCAGGACCACCTTCAACCTGCCCGCCGACGTCAAGCACGGCGGCGGGATGGGACTGCAGGCCGGCTCGACGTTCAAGGCGTTCACCCTGGCCACCGCGCTCAAACAGGGCTGGCGCTTCGACCAGGGCTTCAAGACGCCCGGCAGCTTCGTCCCCGCCGACGGCTACCGCAACTGCGCGGGCCGGCCGGTCAACGCGCCGACCACCACGATCTACAACGCCAGCGGCGAGGGCAAGGGCGGCCCGCACAGCCTGTCCACGGGCACGTGGAACTCGGTGAACATCTTCTACATGATGCTGGAGCGCAGGGTCGGCCTGTGCGAGGTGGTCAAGACGGCCAAGTCGCTGGGCATCGTCAGGGCCGACGGCACCCCGCTGCGCGAGGTGCCCACCTTCACGCTCGGTGTCAACGAGATGGACCCGCTCACCGTGGCCGCCGCCTTCGCCGCCTTCGCCGCCCGCGGGCGCTACTGCCGTCCGATGGCGCTCGTCGACATCACCGACAGCCAGGGGCTTCGCACCACCGTGCGGCCCACCTGCTCGCAGGCGTTGGAGCGGGACGTGGCCGACGCGGTCAACCACGTGCTGTCCGGGGTGTTCACCAAGGGCACGATGAAGGGGCAGGGCATCGGCAGGCCCGCGGCGGGCAAGACCGGCACCACCGACGGCTACACCGCGGCCTGGTTCGCCGGATACACCCCTGACCTCGCGGCGGCGGTGAGCGTGGGCGACATCCGCGGCTCCTACCGCTATCCGCTGCAGGGGGTGACGATCGGCGACGAGTCGTACGGCTCGGTGCAGGGCGCGTCGCTGCCGGGGCCGATCTGGGTGGCCTCGATGGAGTCGGCGCTGCGCGACACCGACGCGACGCCGTTCACCCGCCCCGACATGAGCCGCTTCGGCGGCGGACACACCCCGGGGCTGGCCAAGGCGGAGGCCGCGGCCCGGCGCGCCGAGATCCGCCGCTACGTGCAGAAGTACCGCGAGCGGTACCGCCGGTTCTACCGGTGGATGACCAGACACCAGGCCCGCCGCCGCTGACCGGAGGGGTGACGACGGCGGGCCGCCGATGCCGGTGTCAGCCGCCCAGGCAGGCGGGGCCGAGGAGTTGTTTGAGGTCGCCCATGAGGGCCGGTGAGGGTGTCACCCGCAGCCGGTCCTCCACCCGCATGACCGTGGTCTTGGGGCCGTTGTGCACCTGTAGGTGCACCTCGGAGGTGCCGGGGTGGGTGGTCAGGATCTCCTTCAGCCGGCCGACCACCGGCGGCGTGCACCGGCTCAGCGGCAGGCTGACCAGCAGCGGGCCGCCCGCCTCCTGGGTGAGGTCGGGTGCCGTCACCTCCATCGCGATGATCTTGGCCACGTCTTCGCGCTTGTCGATGCGCCCCTTGACGAAGACGATGGCGTCCTCGGCCAGGATCGTCGAGCACAGCTGGTAGGCCGACGGGAAGATCATCACCTCGATCGCGCCCTCGAGGTCCTCCAGCTGGGTCAGCACCCAGGTGTCGCCCTTCTTGGTGACCTTGCGCTGCACGCCCGACAGGATGCCGCCGACCGTCACGACCTGACCGTCGGCGCGGCTCTCGTCCTGCAGCGAGGCGATCGAGCAGTCGGCACCGGAGGCCAGGATGTGCTCCACGCCGAACAGCGGGTGGTCGGAGACGTAGAGGCCGAGCATCTCCCGCTCGAACTGCAGCAGGGTGTTCTTGTCCCACTCGCCGACCGGGATCTGCACGTCGAAGGTCTGGTCCTCGCCGCCGTCGACGGCGCCGAACAGGGAGTCCTGGCCGATGGCCTCGTTCTTCTTGATGTCGATGATCGCGTCGACGGCCTGCTCGTGCACCATGACCAGGCCCTTGCGGACGTGGCCGAGGGAGTCGAAGGCGCCCGCCTTGATCAGCGACTCGATCACCCGCTTGTTGCAGACGATCGCCGGCACCTTGCGCAGGAAGTCCTTGAAGTCGGCGTAGCGGCCCTTCTCCTTGCGGGCCGCCAGGATGCCGTCGACGACGTTGCCGCCGACGTTGCGGATGGCCGACAGGCCGAAGCGGATGTCGCTGTCGTGCGGCGTGAAGTCGAAGTCGGAGTCGTTGACGTCCGGCGGGAAGACCTTGATGCCCATGCGGCGGCACTCGTTGAGGTAGAGGGCCGACTTGTCCTTGTCGTCCTTGACCGAGGTGAGCAGCGCGGCCATGTAGGCGGCCGGGTAGTTGGCCTTGAGGTAGGCGGTCCAGTACGCGACCAGGCCGTAGCCGGCGGTGTGGGCCTTGTTGAAGGCGTAGTCGGAGAAGGGCAGCAGGATGTCCCACAGGGCCTTGATGGCAGCCGGCGAGAAGCCGTTGTCCTTCATGCCCTTCTCGAAGAACTCGTACTGCTTGTCCAGCTCGGACTTCTTCTTCTTGCCCATGGCGCGGCGCAGCAGGTCGGCGCCGCCGAGGGAGTAGCCGGCCACCCGCTGGGCGATGGCCATGACCTGCTCCTGGTAGACGATCAGGCCGTAGGTCGTGTCGAGGATGTCCTTGAGCGGCTCCTCCAGCTCCGGGTGGATCGGGGTGATCTCCTGCTGGCCGTTCTTGCGCAGCGCGTAGTTGGTGTGCGAGTTGGCGCCCATCGGGCCGGGCCGGTAGAGCGCGAGGGCGGCGGAGATGTCCTCGAAGTTGTCGGGGCGCATGAGCCGCATGAGCGAGCGCATGCCGCCGCCGTCGAGCTGGAAGATGCCGAGGGTGTCGCCGCGGGCCAGCAGCTCGTAGGTCTTGACGTCGTCGAGCGGCAGGTCGAGCAGCTCGATCTTCTCGCCGCTGGTGAGCTCGATGGCCTTCAGGCAGTCGTCGATGATCGTGAGGTTGCGCAGGCCCAGGAAGTCCATCTTCAGCAGGCCGAGCGTCTCGCAGGTCGGGTAGTCGAACTGCGTGATGATCGCGCCGTCGGAGTCGCGGCGCATGATCGGGATGTAGTCGGTGAGCACCTCGGCGGACATGATGACGCCGGCGGCGTGGACGCCGGTCTGCCTGATCAGGCCCTCCAGGCCCCTGCCGAGGTCCATCGTCGCCTTGACGTCGACGTCCTCCTCGTACAGGCGGCGCAGCTCGCCGGCCTCGGCGTAGCGGGGGTGGTCCTTGTCGAAGATGCCCGACAGCGGGATGTCCTTGCCCATCACCGCGGGCGGGAAGGCCTTGGACACCCGGTCGCCCAGCGCGTACGGGTAGCCCAGCACGCGACCGGCGTCCTTGATGGCGGCCTTCGCCTTGATGGTGCCGAACGTGGCGATCATGGCGACCTTGTCGGCGCCCCACTTCTCGGTGACGTAGCGGATCACGTCGGCCCGCCTGCGCTCGTCGAAGTCGATGTCGACGTCGGGCATGGAGACACGTTCGGGGTTGAGGAACCGCTCGAAGATCAGGCCGTGCGGGATCGGGTCGAGGTCGGTGATGCCGAGCGCGTAGGCCACCAGCGAACCGGCCGCCGAACCACGGCCGGGACCCACCCTGATGCCGTTGTTCTTGGCCCACATGATGAAGTCGGCGACCACGAGGAAGTAGCTCGGGAAGCCCATCTGGAGGATGACGCCGAGCTCGTTCTCGGCCCACGCCCGGTGCTCCTCGTCCACGCCGTCGGGGAAGCGCCGCTCCAGGCCCTTCCACACCTCCTGGCGGAAGAACTCCTCCTCGGTCATCCCGTCGGGGATGGGGAAGGTCGGCATGAGGTTCTTGTGCGTGAAGAACCCCGTCGGGTCGACCTTCTCGGCCACCAGCAGCGTGTTGCGGCAGCCCTCGGCCCACAGGTCGGAGGAGTCGACGGCGCGCATCTCGTCGGCCGACTTGATGTAGTAGCCGCTGCCGTCGAAGCGGAAGCGGTCGGGGTCGGACAGCTGCTTGCCGGTCTGGATGCACAGCAGGGCGTCATGGGAGGCGGCGTCGGACTCGTAGGTGTAGTGCGAGTCGTTGGTGACCAGCGGGGGGATGCCCAGTTCCTTGCTGATCCTGGTCAGCCCGTCGCGGACCCTGCGCTCGATGTCGAGCCCGTGATCCATGATCTCCAGGAAGTAGTTGTCCTTGCCGAAGATGTCCTGGAACCTCGCGGCGGCCTTGACGGCCTCGTCGTACTGGCCGAGGCGCAGCCTGGTCTGCACCTCGCCGGAGGGGCAGCCGGTGGTGGCCATCAGGCCGTCGGCGTGCTCGGCGAGGATCTCGGCGTCCATGCGCGCCCACTTGCGCACGAAACCCTCGGTGTAGGCGCGCGACGACAGGCGCATCAGGTTGTGCAGGCCCGCCCTGTTGCGCGCCCAGATCGTCATGTGGGTGTAGTAGCCACCCGCGGAGACGTCGTCCTTCTTCTGGTGCGGCTCGCCCCAGAGCACCGGCCGCTTGTTGTGGCGCAGCTCGGGGGCGACGTAGGCCTCGATGCCGATGATCGGCTTGATGTCGGCTGCGGTCGCCTGCCTGTAGAAGTCGTAGGCGCCGTGCATGTTGCCGTGGTCGGTGATGGCGATGGCGGGCATGCCCAGCTCGCCGACCTGTTTGAACATCTGCTTGAGGCGCGCGGCCCCGTCCAGCATGGAGTACTCGGTGTGTACGTGCAGGTGTACGAACGAGTCGCTGGACGACATGGAGCGGCGCCTCCTCGATCGAGAGCGGATGTGCAGGCTTCGAGCCTAGTGCTCCGCACCGACTTTTCCGGCCGTCGGCGCCACCGTCTGACGAGGTGTACGGCCTCGGCTACAGGTTGCCCGGCGAGCCCTCGCGAACCCTTCCAGCCTGCGCATATATCGTTCTTGTGACGAAGGAGACACGGTGTGCGCGCAGCTGGAAGAGGGGTACTCCCACGCGCTGGGCAACCGCCAGGTGCAGATGATCGCGATCGGCGGTGCCATCGGCGTCGGGCTGTTCCTCGGCGCGGGCGGGCGTCTGGCCGCGGCGGGGCCCGCGCTCGTGCTGTCGTACGCGGTGGCCGGCCTGGCCGCCTTCTTCGTCATGCGGGCGCTCGGCGAGCTGGTGCTCTACCGGGCGACCTCGGGCTCCTTCGTGGAGTACGCGGCCGAGTTCATCGGACCGTGGGCCGCCTTCACCAGCGGCTGGATGTACTGGATCAACTGGGCCTTCACCGGCATCGCCGAGCTGACGGCGGTCGCCACCTACGTCCACTACTGGGCGCCGCGCTTCCCGCAGTGGCTGACCGCGCTGATCGCGCTGGGCTTCGTGCTGACGGTCAACCTGCTGTCGGTCCGCGTCTTCGGCGAGCTGGAGTTCTGGTTCGCCCTGCTGAAGGTGCTGGCCATCTGCGCCTTCCTGGTCGCCGGCCTGTTCCTGGTGATCACCGGCGCGAACGTGGGCGGCACCCAGGCCGGCGCGGCCAACCTCGTGGCCCACGGCGGGTTCTTCCCCAACGGCTTCCCCGTCGTGCTGATGAGCCTGCAGGCGGTCGTCTTCGCCTACGCCTCGATCGAGCTGGTGGGCATCGCGGCGGGTGAGACCAAGAACCCCCGGCAGGTCATGCCGAGGGCGATCAACGGCGTGGTGTGGCGCATCGCGGTCTTCTACGTGGGCTCGATCCTGCTGCTGGCCATGGTGCTGCCGTGGACGGCCTACAGCGCCGACGAGTCACCGTTCGTCACGGTCTTCGACCACCTGGGGGTGCCCTGGGTGGCCGACGCGATGAACCTCGTCGTCATCACGGCGGCCACCTCCTCCTTGAACTCGGGCCTGTACTCGACCGGGCGCATCGTGCGAGCCATGGCGCTGAAGGGCGAGGCGCCGCACTTCACCGGCAACCTGAGCTCCCGCCACGTCCCCTACGGGGGGATCCTGATGACCGCGGCGGTCTTCCTCGCGGGGGTCGTGCTGTTCTACTTCCTCCCCGAGCGGGCCTTCGCCATCGCCACCGCCGTCGCCTCGCTCGGCGTGATCACCACGTGGGGCACCCTGGTGTACTGCCAGTTGCTGCTGCGGCGTACCGGGCACCGCTCGAGCTTCCCGATGCCGGGCTCGCCGTACGCCAACTGGTTCACGCTGGGCTTCCTGGCGCTGGTGGTGGTGCTGATGGCCTTCGCCGACCAGGACCAGCGGGTGGCCTTCTTCCTCATCCCCGTGCTCGCCGCGGCCATCGCCCTCGGGTGGAAGGTGGTCAGCTCTCCTCGGCGAGGTGCAGGCCCGCTTCGATGACCGCGTTCATGATCGGGGCGAGGCGCTCGACGCCGAGCCTGGGCGCGCGCTCGGCCATCCTGGCCACCAGCTGACGTTCCCGCTCCATGTCGCGGCCGGCGAACCCGCCGACGGGCTTGAGCGACTGGATGACACCGGCCAGCTCGGCCCGCCGTTCGAGGAGGGTGGCGAGGGCGGCGTCCACCCTGTCGACGGCGGCGCGGGCCTCGGCCAGGGTCTCGGGGGTGTCGTGGCGCGCCAGCGCGCCGAAGAGCGTGGCCGCCTCGCGCGCCTGGGCGACCTCCTCGTCGGCGGCCGAGGGCGACAGCAGCAGGCCGTCGGCGCCCGCCGCGACGGCGGCGCCGGCCAGGGAGGGGTCGGCGGAGACCTCGGCCAGCACCGGCCGTCCCGAGCGGGCCTTGGCGGCGCGCAGCAGCGACAGGTCGAGGGCCAGGTGCCCGGCGGGGGTCTGACCGCCGCTCTCGCACAGGGCCACCTGGTCGTTGCCCTCGGCCGCGCAGGAGTCGGCGACGGCCAGCCACTCCTCCAGGGTCGCGGCGTGGCCGCGCTGGACGATCACCGGCAGGCCGAGCCTGGCCGCCGCCCGCACCAGCGGGAGGTCCCGCATCCAGGCCGCCCCCACCACCACGCCCGCGGCGCGCTCGGCGATGGCGGGCAGGTCGTCGGCCGAGGACGGCTCGACGTACACCGGGCCGTCGAGCACGTCCTCCACCCGCACCCGCCCGTGGTGCGGGCGCAGGCTGATCCATCGGGTGACGGCGGGACGCTTTTCGAGGGTGGAAGACATCTCGATCCCAACGCTCAAGCCGGTCCGTGCGGAGCCGGCGGTCTCCAGGAAAGAAAAAGGGCAGAGACCCGAGGTCTCTGCCTGTCGCCGGCTCCAGGTGGTCGCTACCGCATGACCGGCCCTCCGGGAGCCGGCTCGATAAACGTGTAGCGAGGAGTCATGGATCTAAGACTACACGGGTCGCTGCTACCCGATCCCTATGGGAGTATTTCTAGGCTTAGAAGGGGGTTTGAGGCCGTTGATGTCGGATGGACAGCAGCACGCCGGACGCCGCGTCGCCGGCCGGTACCACCTGAAGGAGCCCATCGGGCGCGGCGGCATGGGCATCGTCTGGCGCGCCCATGACGAGCTGCTCGACCGCGAGGTCGCGGTCAAGGAGGTCCGCTACGCGGCCGTGCTGGGCGACGAGGTGCAGCTGCTCAACCGGCGCACCATGCGCGAGGCGCGCGCGGCGGCCCGGTTCACCCATCCGAACGTGATCGTCGTCCACGACGTGATCGAGGAGGACGACCGGCCGTGGATCGTCATGCAGCTGGTCCCCTCCCGCTCGCTGGGCCAGGCGATCAAGACCGAGGGGCCGCTCCCGCCCCGGCGGGTGGCTGAGATCGGCCTGGCCGTCCTGGAGGCGCTCAAGGGCGCCCACGACGCAGGAGTCCTGCACCGCGACGTCAAGCCCGAGAACGTGCTGCTGGCCGAGGACGGCAGGGTCGTCCTGACCGACTTCGGCATCGCCACGCTGGAGACCGAGACCGCGCTGACCATGACGGGCCTGGCCGGCACGCCCGCGTTCATCGCGCCCGAGCGGCTCAAGGGCCTGCCCGCCCGGCGAGAGTCGGACCTGTGGTCGCTGGGCGCCACGCTCTACACCGCGGTCGAGGGCAAGGCCCCGCACGAGCGCGGCATGGCGATGGCGACCATGATGGCGGTGCTCAACGACGACCCCGCGCCCGCCGCCAAGGCAGGGCCGCTCGAGCCGGTCCTGGACGGCCTGCTGGCCAAGGAGCCGGTCCAGCGGCTGTCCGTCGACGAGACGGCCAGGATGCTGCGCAGGATCATCGAGCAGACCCCGAACGAGACCGTCAGGGTCGCGCGCCCGCCCGCCGTACCCGACGTGGACGACACCCCCACCGACCCCAGCCTGCCCGCTATCGAGCCGCCCGCCAGAGCCAAACCCGCCGCCGCGAAGTCTTCCCCGCCCAAGACCGCGCGGGACAGGACGGCCACGAACAGGCCGGCCGCGCCCAAGCGCCCCGCACCGGCCGGCTCCGGCGCGGCCGCCGCCAGGACCGGATCTGCGCCAGCCAAGGCGGGGACACCCACCGCCAAGCCCGCCAGGCCCACGGCGCACACCGCGCCCACCGGCTCCGCCACGTCCGCCAGGGCCGCCGGTGCCGCCGGGTCCGCCGGGGCCGCGCCCGAGGCTCCCCCGCCCACCGCGGCGCTGCCGGCCGCGTCCGACTCGCCGGCCGAGCTGTTCGAGACGGGCATGCGCCTGCCCGAGACGCCCACGGTCGTCCCCGAGCCGGCGACGCCGGCCCGCCGCGTGCTCCCTTTCGTCGCCGTGGCCATCGCCATCCTGGTCGTCGGCGGTGTGGCCGGCCTGCTCGGGCTGCGCTCCGCCGAGAACGAATCCCCCCGCACCTCGCAGGAGCCGGCCCAGAAGGTGACCACCACGGTCACCGCGACGGCGACGACGACCACCGCCGCCGCGCCCTCGGCGGCGGCGACCCCGCCTGCCACCCCTGCCCCGACGCCCTCGGCCACCGCGGAGGCGCTTCCGGAGGGCTGGCGGATGTACAAGGACGAGGAGATGGGCTTCTCGATCGGCATGCCCCCCGAGTGGAAGAGCTACCAGCGCAAGGGCAACCAGGTCTACTTCCGCGGACCGGGCGCCTCGTCCAACTCCTACGTCATGATCGAGGAGGCGACCAACCCCGGCGACGATCCCCTGGGCGACTGGAAGAAGCAGGAGCCGAGCGCCAAGTACAACTTCGGCGGCTACAAGCTGCTCCGCATCAAGAAGGTCGACTACATGAAGGCCGCGGCCGACTGGGAGTTCACCTGGAACACCAACACCGGCAAGACCAGGGTGCGCAACCGCGGCTTCGTCACCGACAACGGCCGCGGCTACGCGATCTACTGGCACACCCTTGACGAGAACTGGAAGCGTGACCTGCGTTTCTTCGACGCCTTCGCGGCGAGTTTCAAACCCGCCAAGTAGGCTTCGGTGGTGCGAGTCGGCAACAGGTACCGCCTGATCGAACCCATCGGCGAGGGCGGGATGGGCATCGTGTGGCGCGCCTACGACGACCTGCTCGACCGGACGGTGGCGATCAAGGAGGTCCGCTACACCGGGATCGGCGAGCAGAAACGCGCACAGCTCAACGAGCGCACCATCAGGGAGGCGCGCGCGGCGGGCCGGCTCGACCATCCCAACGTGATCGTCATCCACGACGTGATCGAGGAGGACGGCCGGCCCTGGATCGTGATGCAGCTGGTGCGCTCGCGGTCGCTTGCCGAGGTGATCAGGCAGCGGGGTCCGCTGCCCGTGCCGGAGGCGGCCAGGGTCGGCGGCGCCGTGCTCGGCGCGCTGCGGGCCGCGCACGCGGCCGGCGTGCTGCACCGCGACGTCAAACCGGAGAACGTGCTGCTGGCCGAGGACGGCCGGGTGGTGCTGACCGACTTCGGCATCGCCGCCGTCGACGCCGAGGCGGGCCTGACCGCCACCGGCAACCTGGTCGGCACGCCCGCCTACATGCCCCCGGAGCGGCTCAACGGCCTGCCCGCCACCCCGGCCTCCGACCTGTGGTCGCTGGGCGCCATGCTGCACACGGCGGTGGAGGGCGACGCGCCGTACCGGCGGGACTCGTGGGCGGCGACGGTGGCGGCGGTCCTGCGTGACCCGCCCGAGCCGCCGCGCCTGGCCGGCCCGCTCACTCCCGTGATCACGGGGCTGCTGCGACGTGACCCTGCGGCGCGGATGGGCGCCCATGAGGTGGCCGCGAGGCTCGCGGCGCTGGAGCCCCCCGCCCGGCCGCCGGGACTGGAGCCCGCCGCGCCGTACGGCCTGCACCCCGCCGGACCGCAGAGCCTCCACCCCGCCGGACCGCAGGACGGCCAGCCCGCCGGACCGCAGGACGTCAACCCCGCCGGGCCGCGGGGCGTCCAGCCCGCCATGCAGCGGGGGCTCGAGAACGCCGCCGGGCCGCCCGCGACCCGGCCGCCCGCCACGCTCACCGAGCCCGGGACCGGGCAGGCCGGCCACGCGCCGCGCACCCCTCCGGCGGCCCGCGACGCCGCCACGACCACGCGGCCGGCCAGGCGGCGCTCGCCGCTGCTGTGGGCCGTCCCGAGCGCCGTGCTGGCCGCCGCGCTGGCCGGTGGCGGCGTCTGGCTGGCGATGCGGCCCGACGCTTCACCCCCCTCACCCACCGCGCGCCCCACGCCGACCAGCGGTACGCCGACCTCCTCCAGCACTCCCTCCGCCACCGGCAGTCCGTCGGCCGGCCCCGGCTGGCGCGAGCTGACCAGCAAGCTGGGCCGCTTCTCCGTCTCGGTGCCCGCCGGGTGGACCGCGAAGAAGACCCCCGGCCGCGACAGCGTGAGCGTGACGGGTCCCGGCGCTCCCGGCACGCTGATCATCGAGTGGACCGAGGCGGACGACCCGGTGCGCGACCCCGTCGAGGCATGGCAGCGCCTGGAGAAGGAGATCCGCGCCAAGGGGCAGTTCGCGGGCTACCGGCGACTGGACATCCGGCCGCTCACCTACCTCGGGGTGTCCGCCGCCGACTGGGAGTTCACCAGGATCAGGGACGGCGAGACCATCCACGTGGTCAACCGCGGGTTCAGGCTCGAGGACGGCCGGCCGTACGCGATCTACTGGGAGACGCCGGAGGCTTCGTGGCGGAAGGGCCTGGCGTTCTTCGACACGTTCGTGAAGACCTTCCAGCCCACGTGAGCTCCGGCAATTACGGGGTAGTCCGTCCTTCATGTCCGAATCCTCGGAGATCATCGGCGGACGCTATCGCCTCCTCAAGACCATCGGCCGCGGCGGCATGGGGACGGTGTGGCAGGCCCACGACGAGGTCCTCGGCCGCGACGTGGCGGTCAAGGAGGTGGTGCCGCCGCCTGATCTGCCGGGGCCGGAGCGCGAGGTCTTCACGGTGCGCACCCTGCGCGAGGCCAGGGCCGCCGGCAGGGTCGCCCATCCAGGAGTGGCCACCGTCTACGACGTGGTCGAGGACGCGGGCCACCCCTGGATCGTGATGGAGCTGGTCCGCTCGCGCACGCTGGGCGCCATGGTGCGCGACGCGGGGCCGCTCGAGCCCGCCAGGGTGGCGGCCATCGGGGTGGAGCTCCTGGGGGCGCTGCGGGCCGCGCACGCGGTGGGCGTGCTGCACCGCGACGTCAAACCGGACAACGTGCTGCTGGCCGAGGACGGCAGGGCGGTGCTGACCGACTTCGGCATCGCCACCACCGAGGACGACGTCCCCGTGACCAGGACGGGGGTCCTGGTCGGCACCCCGGCCTACATCGCGCCCGAGCGGGCCGCCGGCGGCTCCGCGCTTCCCGCCTCGGATCTGTGGTCGCTGGGGGTCACGCTCTACACGGTCGTGGAGGGGCACTCGCCCTTCCAGCGCGGCCACCCGCTGGCCACGATGGCGGCCGTCATGCACGAGGAGCCGCTGCCGATGTCGACGGCGGGGCCACTGGCTCCGGTGATCTCCGGGCTGCTGCGCAAGGACCCGGCCGAGCGGATGGGCCTGGACGAGGCCGAGCGGCGCATGCGCATGATCGTGCTGGGCATCGCGCCCGAGTCGACCGCGCCGGTCGCGATGGCGGCGGACATGATGGCGGCGGACACGGCCTCGCGGCCGGCCGTACCGGCTGTCACGCGGGCCGGAGCGGGCCAGGGCGGCCGCTTGCCCGCCCGGCGCCGGCCCCCGCTGGTCGCGCTCGCCGCGGCGGCGGTCGCGGTGGCGCTGGCCGCCGGCGGGATGGCCTGGATGTCGAGCCGTGACCCCGGCCCCCAACGGCAGCAGCCGAAGCCGGCCTCCGTGCCGCTCATCGTCTCCACGCCCACGGCGACCGCCGCGCCGGTGCCGGCGCCCGCGCGGACCCGCTCGGTGTCAGAGGACCGCCGGAGCACGGGCACCTACGACGAGCGGCGGGACCCGCCCGCCACGAGCGACGCCTCGCCCGAGGCGCCGCCCGACAGCCGCTCCAGCCCGTCCGACGCCGACCGGCCGTCACCGACGAAGTCGAAGGAGAAGACCTCCGCGCCACCCGCCGAGACGCGGACGCAGGAGCCGTCGGACAGCGCTCCCGGCCAGGTGGAGCCCGACGAGGGCCTGGGCGGCATGGCCCGCAGGACCCAGGACAGGGGTCACGCCAAGGACAGGAGCACGACCAAGGACGGCGCCAAGGCCACTGACAAGACCACTGACAAGGCAAAGGACAAGGACAGGGACAGGGCCTAGGACTCCGCCCGCACGGTGTCGAGCGCCTTCTGCAGGTCGTCGGGGTAGTCGCTGCTGAAGGACATCCACTCGCCGCTCGACGGGTGCTCGAAGCCGAGCGAGACCGCGTGCAGCCACTGCCTGGTCATCCCGAGCCGGGCCGCGAGCGTGGGGTCGGCGCCGTACAGCAGGTCGCCGACGCACGGGTGGCGCAGCGCGGCCATGTGGACGCGGATCTGGTGGGTGCGCCCCGTCTCCAGCTTGATGTCGAGCAGCGACGCCGCCCTGAACGCCTCGACGGTGTCGTAGTGGGTCACCGACGGCTTGCCGCCGGCCACCACCGCGAACCTGCCGTCGCCCGACGGGTGGCGGTCGATGGGCGCGTCGACCGTGCCCCTGAAGGGGTCGGGGTGGCCCTGCACCAGCGCGTGGTAGCGCTTGTCGACGGTGCGCTCCTTGAAGGCGCGCTTGAGCACGGAGTAGGCGTGCTCGCTCTTGGCCACGACCATCGCGCCGGTGGTGTTGGCGTCGAGGCGGTGCACGATGCCCTGGCGTTCGGCCGCGCCGCTGGTGGCCACCCGGTGGCCGGTGCCGAGCAGGCCGCCGATCACCGTCGGGCCCGTCCAGCCCACGGTGGGATGGGCGGCGACGCCGATCGGCTTGTTGACCACGACGATGTCGTCGTCCTCGTAGATGATCGTCATGCCGGGGACGGGCTCGGCCACGGGCATGGGCGTGGTCGGCGGGGGCGGCAGCGTGACGTCGAGCCACGCGCCGGCGTGCACCCGGTCGGACTTGGCGGCCGTGGCGCCGTCGACCAGGACGTCGCCCGAGCCGATCAGTTCGGCGGCCCGGGTGCGGGAGAAGCCGAACAGCCGCGACAGGGCCGCGTCGAGGCGTTCTCCTTCGAGCCCGTCGGGGACGGGCAGGCTGCGCTGTTCAGCCATTCTTGCCGGACACCTCCCTGGTGCCGTCGATCTGGTAGCCGCGCCAGGCCAGGAAGACCGCCAGGATGCCGCCGCACACGATCATCGAGTCGGCGACGTTCCAGACGGGGAAGTACCCGGGGAAGGTCTCGATGAAGTCGACCACGTGGCCCTGCAGCTGGCCGGCGGCGGGACGGCCGAAGCCGGCGGGGTAGCGCAGCAGCCGGTCGGTGAGGTTGCCGAGCGCCCCGCCGAGCAGCATGCCCAGCGTGATCGCCCACGGCAGGCTGCGCAGCTTGCGCGCGGTGCGCAGGATGGCGATGACCACGCCGGAGGCGACGAGGGTGAAGACGAAGGTCATCCCGGTGCCGATGCTGAAGGCGGCCCCCGAGTTGAAGATGACCCTGAACTGCAGCAGGTCGGGGATGATCACCAGCGGCGGGCCGCCTTCCAGCGACCGCAGCACCAGCGTCTTGGTGAGCAGGTCGAGGGCGTAGATCACGACCGCGATCAACGCGAGAAGGCCGATCAGGCGTCGCCCGACCGGCCTTCCGCTCGTCTCACCATCGGCCTTCAGCGGCGCTCCTCCCGCTGCTTGCACGACACGCACAGCGTCGCCCTCGGGAACGCCTGCAGGCGTTCCTTGCCGATCGGCTTGTGGCACGATTCGCACACTCCATAGGTTCCGGCGTCGATCCTGGCGATCGCACGTTCGTTCTGCGCGACCAGGTCGCGTGTGTTCAGGGTAAGGGCGATCTCGCGTTCGCGCTCATAGGTCTTGGCCCCGGCGTCGGCCTGGTCGTCACCGGCGCCCTGCGTCACATCTCCAGAGGCGATCTCGGACTCGTGCCGCAGGATGTCCGCCTCGAGATCGGCGATCTCCTGCGCGAGCGCCTCGCGCACCTCGGCCAGCTCCTCTGCCGACCACATCGCAGGGGTCGCGGTCTGCGTGACTGCCGCCATGGCTGCCTCCATGCTGATCAAGGCTCAAACGGTGCGGGCAGCATAGGCCGTCGATAACGACCCGGCAAACGACCCGCCGTACGGATTACCCCTCCCGTACTATCCCGCCTCGACCAATCAACTCCTCACCATAAGCATCCATTCCCGGTTCTTTGTCGCCATTTGCTGCGCTGCACAAACGGGAAGCAGGCAGCCTCCACTCTGCGTTATGGTTTTAGCCTGCGAGGCGTTGACGGAGCCCTGTGGTCCACATCACAGGGGCATCACTCCCGAGCCGCCGGAAGAACGGCTCGCCAGAGCTCACTAGAACCGGCAGCAGACCAAATGAAGTGGGTCCCTGCGGGGGTCAAGAGGGGTGGTACCGCGGAGCCGTACGGCTTCGTCCCTTCACACCGTCACCGAGCCTGACACGTGGAGGTCCCGCCCGAGATGTCCCACTATTTCCGCTCTCTACCCGCGCAGGTCGACCTGCCCGCGCTCGAGCGTGAGGTCCTCGACCGGTGGCGGGACGGGAAGATCTTCGAGCGCTCCGTCGAGCAGAACGAAGGCGCCCCCACCTGGGTCTTCTACGAGGGCCCGCCCACCGCCAACGGCCTGCCGGGCGTCCACCACGTCGAGGCGCGCGTCTTCAAGGACCTCTTCCCCCGGTACAAGACCATGCGTGGCTTCAGCGTGCCCCGCAAGGCCGGATGGGACTGCCACGGCCTGCCCGTCGAGGTGGGCATCGAGAAGGAACTCGGCCTCACGGGCAAGAAGGACATCGAGGCGTACGGCATCGCCGAGTTCAACGCCAAGTGCCGCGAGTCGGTGCTGCGCCACGTCGACGCCTTCGAAGAGCTGACCGAGCGGATGGGCTACTGGATCGACCTGTCCACGGCCTACCGCACGATGGACCCCGACTACGTCGAGTCCGTCTGGTGGTCGCTCAAGGTCATCTTCGACAAGGGCCTGCTGTTCCGCGACTTCCGCATCACGCCGTACTGCCCGCGCTGCGGCACCGGCCTGTCCGACCACGAGCTGGGCCAGCCCGGCGGCTACGAGACGATCTCCTCCCCGTCGGTCTACGTCAGGATGCCCGTCACCTCCGGCCCGCTGGCCGAGCTGAACGCCTCCCTGCTGATCTGGACCACCACGCCGTGGACGCTGGTGTCCAACACGGCGGTGGCCGTTCACCCCGAGGTGACCTACGTCGCCGCCCGCACCGCCGACGGCGAGGTGCTGGTCGTCGCCGAGCCGCTGCTGGCGCAGGTGCTCGGCGAGGGCTACACCGAGGTCGCCCGCTTCAGCGGGCGCGAGCTGGAGCGCACGTCCTACTCCCGGCCGTTCGACCTGGTCGACATCCCCGGTGCGCACTACGTCGTGCTCGGCGACTACGTGACCGTCGAGGACGGCACCGGCCTGGTCCACCAGGCGCCCGCCTTCGGCGCCGACGACATGACCGTCTGCAAGACGTACGGCATGCCGATCGTCAACCCGATCGGCCCCGACGGCCGCTTCCTGCCCGACGTCCCCATGGTGGGCGGCCGGTTCTTCAAGGACGCCGACGAGGAGCTCACCGCCGACCTGCGCGCCCGCGGCCTGCTGTTCCGCGGCGGCCACTTCGAGCACAGCTACCCGCACTGCTGGCGCTGCCACACCGCGCTGCTCTACTACGCCCTGCCCGCCTGGTACATCCGCACCACCGCGGTCAAGGACCGGATGCTCGAGGAGAACGAGAAGACCAACTGGTTCCCCGAGACCATCAAGTGGGGCCGCTTCGGCGAGTGGCTGCGCAACAACGTCGACTGGTCGCTGTCGCGCTCCCGCTACTGGGGCACGCCGCTCCCCCTGTGGGTGTGCTCGGCCGACGAGTCGCACGTCACCTGCGTCGGCTCGCTCGAGGAGCTGGGCTCGTACGCGGGGCAGGAGCTGTCGGCCCTCGACCCGCACCGCCCCTTCGTCGACGACATCACCTTCGCCTGCCCCACCTGCGGTGCCGAGGCGCGCAGGGTGCCCGACGTGATCGACGCCTGGTACGACTCGGGCTCGATGCCGTTCGCCCAGTGGGGCGCCAAGGGCAAGCCGGAGGGCGTCTACCCGGCCCAGTTCATCTGCGAGGCGACCGACCAGACCCGCGGCTGGTTCTACTCGCTGATGGCGGTCGGCACGCTGGTCTTCGACCAGTCCTCCTACGAGAACGTGCTCTGCCTCGGCCTCATCCTGGCCGAGGACGGCCGCAAGATGAGCAAGCACCTGGGCAACGTGCTGGAGCCCATCCCGCTGATGGACCAGCACGGCGCCGACGCCCTGCGCTGGTTCATGGCCGCCTCCGGCTCGCCGTGGGCGGCGCGCCGCGTCGGCCACCACGCGCTGGAGGAGATCGTCAGGAAGGTCCTGCTGACCTACTGGAACACCGCCTCCTTCTTCACCCTGTACGCCAACGCCGAGTCGTGGTCGCCCGCGCTGGCCGCCGAGGCGCCGCCCGTCGCCGAGCGCCCGCTCATCGACAGGTGGGCGCTGGCCGAGCTGCACCGGACGGTCGCCGAGGTGTCGGCCGCGCTCGACTCCTTCGACACCGTACGGGCCGGCCGCAGGCTCGCCGACTTCCTCGACGACCTGTCCAACTGGTACGTCAGGCGCTCGCGCCGCCGCTTCTGGCAGGGCTCGCGCGAGGCGTTCGCCACGCTGTACGAGTGCCTGGAGACCGTCACCAGGCTCATGGCGCCGATCACCCCGTTCATCACCGACTACCTGTGGGACGTGCTGCGCGGCGTCGACGCGCCGTCGTCTGTCCACCTGGCCGGCTGGCCGCAGGTGAAGGACGACCTGCTCGACCCCGAGCTGTCGGCCCAGATGGCGCTGGTGCGCCGGCTGGTCGAGCTGGGCCGCTCGGCCCGCGCCACCTCGGGCGTCAAGACGCGGCAGCCGCTCGGCAGGGCCCTCGTGGGCGCGCCGGGCTGGGCGGGGCTCACCGCCGAGCTGCGCGACCTGATCGCCGACGAGCTGAACGTGCAGGCGCTGGAAGACCTGTCCGGCTTCAGCTCGGACCTGGTGTCCTTCACCGTCAAGCCCAACTTCAGGGCGCTCGGCAAGCGGTTCGGCTCGCAGACCAAGCTGGTCGCCGCGGCCGTCTCGGCCGCCGACCCCGCCACGCTGGCGGCCTCGCTCCGCTCCGGGTCGGCCGTCTCGGTCGAGGCGGGCGAGCTCGGCGCGGTGTCGCTCACGGCGGACGAGGTGATCGTCACCGAGCAGCCCAAGTCGGGCTGGGCCGTGGAGACCGGCGCGGTCGACACCGGCACCGGCGAGACGGTCGCGCTCGACCTGACCATCACCGATGAACTGCGCAGGGCCGGACTGATCCGCGAGGTGATCCGCCTGGTCCAGGACGCCCGCAAGTCCACGGGGCTGTCCATCACCGACCGGATCGAGCTGTGGTGGGCGGCCTCGTCGCCCGAGCTGGCCGAGGCGCTGCGCGCGGACGGCTCGCAGGTCGCCGAGGAGGTCCTCGCCACCAGCCTGGCCGAGGGGCAGATCGACGGCCTGCCCGTCCTGTCCGACGCCGACCTGGGGCTGACCTTCCAGCTGCGGCGCGCCTGACAAGTAAGGAGAGCGCGGCCCCCTCTCCCGGGGGCCGCGCTCTTCGCATTCCCGTGACCCCACCCGTCCGCGAACCCCGACCCCGGGGTCCGGTGTCCACCCGACCACGAAACCCGACCCCAGATCCCACCCGACCACGAACGCGACCCCGGAGTTCCGCCCGATCACGAACCTCGACCCGGGGTCCACCCGGCCACGAAACGGGACCTCAGGTCCCACCCGACCACGGAACCGACGCCGGGGTCCACCCGTCCGCGAAGACCGATCCCAGGTACGGCCAGCCTGCCCGACCCGCGTTGATCGTCCGGCACGGCCCGCCACCGGGTGGCACGACCCTTTCGGCCGGCCATGCTGATCGCCTGACACGGTGGCCCTCAGAACTGGCGCCGACCGCCGCTCCCGTTCTGAGGCGATTCCGCTCCCGGCGGGCCCGTCCCGTCCCGGTCACGTCCCCGCACCCGGCGCCCCTTGCCCGCATCCCACCCCACGCCGGATCGCCCCGGCTCACCGCGTTCTCACCGCGTCGCACCTGAAGAGGGGCCCGCACTCGGTATCCGGCATCCACTAATGTCCGGCATCCAGAGTCAGACAACCGGCATCCGACATCCGACATCCGACACCCGGCATCCGACACCCGGCATCCGACACCCGGCGTCCGGCGTCCGGTATCCAGCTCCAGGCACCCGACATCCGGCGTCAGGCACCGGGCGTCGGGCACTGGGCGCCAGGTATCTGACGTCAGGCACCGGCCGTCAGGCACCGGCCGTCAGGCACCGGGCGCCCGACATCCGGCGTCCGGCTCTGCCCGGCATCTGGCATATGGCAACCGGCATATGGCAACTGGCAGCCGACCCCCGGTAGCCGGTATCGGGGCGAGCCTGGCTCGTCCTGTCCAGGAAACGGCGCCGCCGCCCGGGGAAGGTCCCGCGGGCGGCGGCGCGAAGGCGTCTCAGGCCGGGATCAGCCGACGGTCTGGTGCTCGTGCATGCACACCGAGCACGGGGTGAGGCCCTTCGCCTCGGCCTCCGCGCGCGGCATCGACAGCACGCCACTCGCCTCGGCGGCCCGCACCAGCGGGCAGGAGGAGTTGTGGAAGCGCTTGGTGCCGCCGATCACCTTGACGATGCCGGGCCGGTCGAGCCTGACGGTGTCGTTCGCGCTCTCGCCCTTCTCGGCGCCGCCTGCCGTACCGGGGGCGGGTGGGGTGGGACCGGAGGCGACCGGAGGCCCGGCGCGCCCGGGTGCGGTCACCTCCGGCTCCACCGGCTCCTGGGCCATGGACTCGGGGCGGTCGAACCATCCTCCGCGGGAGGTCGCGGACTTGCCGCCGGGGCGCTCGGCCTCGGGCTCCGACTCCGGCTCAGGGCCGGAGGAGGCGGCACCGGCGGGCGGACACAGCCGCTGGGTCTGCTGGGTGGCGGTGTCCTCGTCGGCCGCCTGCTCCTCCTGGACGGCGGGCTTGCGCTGGGCGGAGCCTGGAACGCCCGCTACGAGCCTGCCCGGCATGGCCGGTGGCAGGGGAAGGCCACCCGGCGCCGTGTCGCGCTCGTCGTCCTCAGCCTCGGCTGGAGCACTCTGAGCGGCCTTCCCCGACGGCTGCGGACGGCCGGCGGCACCGGCCGCCTTGCCGTCGGCCGGCCCGGCCTTCTCGGCGGCACTCCCGACCTTGTCGGCGGACGTCTCAACCTTGTCGGCGGACGTCCCGACCTTGCCAGCGGGGGTCCCGACCTTCTCGGTGGGCGTCTTCGCCTTGCCCGGGGACGGCTCCTCATCGCCACCAGGGGCGAACTCCGCGCCACCGGACGTTCCGGGCTTGCCGGCCGACGTCGCGGGCCTGCCGCCGGGCGTCGCAGGCTTGCCGACCGACGCGGCGGGCTCGGCGCTCGCCGCCTCCGCCTTGCCGCCCGATGCCGCAGACGCGCCGTCCGACGCCGCAGAAGTGCCGCCGGAGGTCGCAGACGTGCCGCCGGAGGTCGCGGACGTGCCGTGCGAAGCCGTAGACGTGCTGTCCGAGGTCGCGGACGTGTCGTCCGAGGTCGTGGATCCGGCGGTGGGCGTCGCCTGCGTGCTCGCAGCGGTCTCCGGCGCGCCGGCGGAAGGGGTGCTCGTGGGCTTGGCACCGGCCGGACGGCCCTGTGGGCTGTCCTTGTCGTCGGTGGATGCCGGTGCGCCGGGCCCGCCCGCTGGGGGGCGAGAGCCGGTCTGCGCCGCGCTCTCACGCTCGCGGGCCGGAGCGGCCTCGGCCGGCGAGGCGGCTTCGACGGGTGAGGCGGCGCCGGCAGGTGAGACGGCTCCGGCAGGTGAAGCGGCTCCGGCGGGCGGAGCGGAGGAGGCGGGACGGCCTGCGGGCGCGGTGTCCCTGGGACCCTGGGCGGCCGTGTAGGGGGCGCGACCGGCGGGCTGGCCCTGCCGCGGCTCGGCGGCAGGTGGTACCTGCCGCCCTCCGAGCGCGGCGTCGGGCAGGCACGTCGTGCAGGGCGTGAAGCCCTCCTCGCGTGCCTCCTCGAAGGTGAGTTCTTCGTACTCCCGCCCGGCCAGCTGGCGGCAACCGGCCACGTGGTAGCGCTTGCGACCGGGAATCACCAGCACGATCGCGTCGGGCGAGATCCCTCTCGGCGCTCCCGCCGCGGGCCGGGGCGGCGCCCCGGGGGCGGTCGCCGGCCGCGGCCCCATCCCCGAGGGGACGGGCGATGCGGGGGTGAGCGGCCTGGGGGGCTGCTGGTGCGGCATCGTGGGCGCCGTGGCCGCCCCCGCGGGCGTGATCGCCGTGGGGGTGACCATCGGGGCGTTCGCCTGCGGAGTCTTCGCCCCGGCACCACCGCCGCCGGGGAAGAGCTCGTGACGCCGCAGGAACGCCCCGATCACGAGGAAGAGCGCGGACAGCACGCTGACCACGATCGACCACATGATCAGGAACGGTTCAGCCATGATGAAGCCCGCGATCAGCAACACGACCGCAGCGAGCACCAGACCAGCGCTGATGAGGATCACAGGGGGCTCTTTCGAGTGACGGACCAGAAGCGAACCTGACCCGTTACCTTACCGGCGTTAGCGACGGTCGTTGTGCGGTCCGTCGGCGCCCTGGAAGGCACCCTGGTGCTGCGACTGGTCGCCGCCGAACGGGCTGGGCGCGCCGGGCAGGGGCTGCTGTCCGCCCTGCGGGACCGCGTGGGTCATGGCGGGGGCGCCACCCATCGGGCCGCTGGGGATGACGGGGAAGCCGCCGCTGCCGCCCTCCGCGGAGACGGTCAGCTCGGCGAGCTGGTTCTCCAGGTAGAGCTTGAGCCTGCTGCGGTACTCGCGCTCGAAGCTGCGCAGCTCCTCGACCTTGCGCTCGAGCTCGTCACGGGTCTGCACGAGGGAACCCATCGCCTGGCGGTGCCGCTCCTGGGCGTCGCGCTCGAGCGTCTCGGCGCGGGCGCGGGCGTCGCCGATGACCTGCTCGGCCTGGCGGCGGGCCTTGGTGAGGATGTCGTCGGCCTCGCGGCGGGCGCGGGTGACGGTCTCGTCGGCCTCGCGGCGCGCGTCGGCGATCGCCTGGTCGGCGGTCTGCTGCGCGAGGGCGAGCACGCGGGCCGCGGTGTCCATGTTGTCCTCGGCGGGAGGCATGCTCATGGCCACGGGAACCGGCTGCGGCGGCGGCGGAGCCTGCATGGGCTCCGGCTGCGGGGGCGCCATCATCTCCGGCTTGGGCTGCTCCTGCACGGGGGCGGAGGCCATCGGCATGTTCATGCCGCCGGGCACCTTGCCACGCAGGCACTCGGCCAGCTTGGCGCGGAGCTCCTCGTTCTCTTGGATCAGGCGGTCAAGCTCAGCCTCGACCTCGTCGAGGAAGGCATCCACCTCTTCCTCGTCGTAGCCCGGCCGCAGCCGGGTGGTACTGAATTGCTTGTTCCGCACATCAGCGGGCGTCAGCGGCATCTTTTTGGTCTCCTTGGCGCGCTTGGAGTCTGTCCGGAGGGACGGTACCCGATCACTACAGCGCGGACACGAGTTGGATCATGACCAAGACCACAATGAAAAGCACTGTGAAGCTTAGGTCAAAGGCCACCGTACCCAACCGGAGGGGAGGAATGAAACGGCGGAGAAACTTGAGAGGTGGGTCGGTTGCGGTGTATGTGGCCTCGGCGAGCACCAGGACGAATCCCGATGGACGCCACTGCCGGGCGAACGCCTGCACCGTCTCAAAGATCATTCTGCCGATGAGCAACACCAGATACAGAGACAGGACAACGACCAAGATCTCGCCTACGATCCCCACGGTCCGGCCGCGCCTCCACTTCTAGGTGCCCCTCCCGGCCTCGGTGAGACCAGGGTCGGGTCGATAGACATACACAGACTCTAACTCTGGTTGAAGAACCCGCGTTCCGCGATTCGGGCCTTGTCCTCGGCGGTCACCTCGACATTGGCTGGGGACAACAGGAACACCTTGTTGGTAACACGTTCGATGCTCCCGTGTAGGCCAAAGACCAGACCTGCCGCGAAATCGACAAGCCGCTTGGCGTCGGAGTCAACCATCTCGGTCAGGTTCATGATGACGGGAGTGCCGTCGCGGAAGTGCTCGCCGATGGTGCGCGCCTCGTTGTAGGTGCGCGGGTGGAGCGTGGTGATGCGCGCCAGATCGGTCGTGCGGCGCTCCAGGACAGTCGTGGCCGGCCGGGGCGCGGGCACACCGGGGTCGGAGTCGTCGTCACGGTCGTGGGAGGCCGCCGGACGGTCCTGCTCGGTCCGGCGCGACTCCTCCTCGTACTCGTAGTCGTCGTCGGTGTAGGTCTCGTACCTCTCGTAGCGGTCGTCCTCCACGAGACCGAGGTAGACCGCCATCTTGCGCATCGCGCCGGCCATCGCTACGTCGTCCTCCTGCTCATGGTCGCACTCGCTCGGGCCTTCCGCCGGGGTGCGTGTCGGCGGCCGGGCCGAGGCGGTAGCCGTACCCCCTTGGAGCTCACCGCTGATCGACCTCTACTTCTGCCGCGGACCTCACGATCCGCTGGAGGGGACATTACCTGACGAAGGGCTTGCGACGACCGAGCAACGCCGTACCGACGCGCACGTGTGTCGCGCCGTGCGCGATTGCCTGCGCCAGATCGCCGCTCATCCCCGCCGAGATTATGGTCGCACCAGGATGCCCGGCCTGTACGGCCAGTGCCAGTTCCCGCAGCCGGGCGAACGACTTGCCCGGTTCCTCCCCCAGCGGGGCGACGGCCATGACGCCGCCGAGCCTGAGCCCGTCGGTGGCCGCGATCTCGTCGGCCAGTGCCGGCACGTCGACGGGGCGGACCCCGCCCCGGTCAGGATCGTCGTCAAGGGCGACCTGCACCAGGCAGCCGATCCGCCTGCCCGCCCTGACGGCCTCGCGCCCGAGCGCGGCGACCAGCCGCGAGCGGTCGACGGAGTGGACCACGTCGGCGTACCCGGCCACCGAGCGCACCTTGTTGGTCTGCAGCTGGCCGACAAAGTGCCAGGTCAACGGCAGGTCGGCGCACTCGCGGGCCTTGAGGGAGGCCTCCTGGTCGCGGTTCTCCCCGATCTCCCGCACGCCGAGCCCAGCCAGGATCCTGACGTCGGCGGCGGGGTAGGTCTTGGTGACCGCGATGAGCGTGACCTCGTCACGGGCGCGACCGGCGGCCGCACAGGCCTCGGCGATGCGCGCCTCGACCTCCGCCAGGCCCGCCGCTATCTGCGATGTGCGTGTTACGTCCACAAGGCATCCATCGTGCACCGTTCCTACCGTTCCCGCGAACCGGGGTCAGGGCCGGCGAGTCGTCGCCGGCTCCGAACGCACCGAACCCCCACCGCGACGGCCCATGAGCCTCGCAGCGGGGGTGTGATCCCCTCCCCCGGCCTCACCGGGTGAGGAATCTCACTTCAGGAAGTCGGGTACGTCCAGCTCTTCCTCTTGCTCCTCGAAGACCACCCTGGGCCGCCTGGGCGGCTCCGACATGCGGGAGGAGATCGGGGTCGGCGGGTTGGTCACCTCGGGCGCGGGGCGCGGGATCGACACCGGCGGAGGCGGCTCCTCCTCCGGCGCGACGACCGCCGGGGGCGGCGGCGTCTCCACCGCGCGCACCGGCTCGGGGCGCGGCTCCGGCCTCGGCTCGGGACGGATCTCGGCACGCGGCTCGGGACGGGGCTCCGCACGCAGCTCGGGCCGCAGGTCGGAGCGCGGCTCGGCGCGCAGCTCGGGCCGCGGGGGCTCGGGCCTGACCTCGACGCGGGGCTCGACGCGCGGCGGCTCGGCCTTCACGCTCGGCGCCGGGGCGGGCGCGGGCCGTACGGGGGCCGAGACGGCGGGCGCGGCCTGGGACGTGCCGGCCGCGGGCCTGGGCTGCTGGCGGGTCTGCTGCAGCATGGGCTTGTCGGCCGGGGCCAGCTCGTCGAAGCCCGCGGCGATGACGGTGACGCGCACCTCGTCGCCGAGCGCGTCGTCGATGACCGTGCCGAAGATGATGTTGGCGTCGGGCGCGGCGGCGTTCGAGACCAGCTGGGCCGCCTCGTTGATCTCGAACAGGCCCAGGTCGGACCCGCCCGCGATCGACAGCAGCACGCCGTGGGCGCCGTCGATGGAGGCCTCCAGCAGCGGGCTGGAGACGGCCATCTCGGCGGCGGCCACCGAGCGGTCGTCGCCGCGCGCGTGGCCGATGCCCATCAGCGCCGAGCCCGCTCCGGACATGACCGACTTCACGTCGGCGAAGTCGAGGTTGATCAGACCGGGCGTGGTGATCAGGTCGGTGATGCCCTGGACACCCGACAGCAGCACCTGGTCGGCCGCCTTGAAGG
This sequence comes from Nonomuraea sp. NPDC003754, assembly GCF_053605785.1. NCBI lineage: Bacteria > Bacillati > Actinomycetota > Actinomycetes > Streptosporangiales > Streptosporangiaceae > Nonomuraea > Nonomuraea sp. NPDC003754. The sequence continues at coordinate 20,224 of NZ_JBSGJX010000016.1, read as the reverse complement.
CGTCCAGCACGCTGACCTGCCGGTCGGAGATCGACAGCAGCCTGTCGTTGGGGATCACGATGAGGGTGTCGACCTCGTCGCGCAGGGTCTCGATGCCCGCCTCGGCCTGCATGGCGCGGCGGCGGCCCTCGAAGCTGAAGGGCCTGGTGACCACACCGATGGTCAGCGCGCCGAGGGAGCGCGCGATGTTGGCGACGACGGGGGCGCCGCCGGTGCCCGTGCCGCCGCCCTCGCCGGCCGTGACGAAGACCATGTCGGCCCCCTTGAGGACCTCCTCGATCTCCTCACGGTGGTCCTCGGCCGCCTTGCGGCCCACATCCGGGTTGGCGCCGGCCCCGAGGCCGCGCGTGAGCTCCCTGCCCACGTCGAGTTTGACGTCGGCGTCACTCATCAGCAGCGCCTGGGCGTCGGTGTTTATCGCGATGAACTCGACGCCCTTGAGTCCCTCCTCGATCATCCGGTTGACGGCGTTGACTCCGCCGCCGCCGATGCCGACGACCTTGATGACCGCGAGGTAGTTCTGCGGTGCTGCCACGACGAGGGGCCTTTCCGCTCGTTGACTTGCCATTTCAGCTGTTCGAAAAACTCTCAACCTCAAGTTGAGATTCAGATTTATGTCAACCTGAGGATTGATACGGACAGTAGGAGTCGCCTACCGGGCGGGTCAACTAACCGCGCCGCAAGGCCGTCCGGCGTGTCGCGCGCTGTCCCATTCGCGACCACCATCTCATTTCATCGACACCACGTCGGGCGAACTGACGTCATACACCGTCGCCGTGCGCCGGAGCAGCGTTTCGAGCACCCGGACCTTGTCCGCGATCCGGTCGGCGCCGCCCCAGACGACCGTGCGGCCGTTGGTCAGCCGGAAGGAGATGCCCTCGGGCGACGTGGCCCGCACCTCGTCGATGCGCGCCAGCAGGCTGTCGGGCAACTCCCCGATCACCTTGATCGCCGCCACGGTCGAGGGGTCGGCGGGACCTGGCCGGTCCACCCGCAGGACGGGCAGCTGGGGCGGGGCGATCACGCGCACCTCGGTCACGAAGCCCTTGCGGTCGATCAGCGCCGCCTTGCCGCCGTACGGCACGACGGCGACGGGCCGGCGCTCGACCACCTCGATGGTGAGCGTGCTCGGCCACATCCGCTCGACCTTCGCCGAGGCCAGCTGCCTGATCTGCAGCACCCTGCCCTGGACCGCGTCGAGGTCGACGGTGGCCAGCGGATGCAGCTCGGCGACCGCGGCCTGTTTCCTGATCTGGTCGGCGGGGACTGTGAGATTTCCCACGATCTCCACCGACCGTACGCCCAGGACCGGCGAGAAGAACACCAGCCACACCGTCGAGCCCACCACGCCCGCGGTGAGCAACGCCACGAACGCCTGACGCGCTCTCACCTGGCTGACAGCTCCGCCACGATCCTCGGGCCGAGTTCGGTCACGTCGCCCGCGCCCATCGTGAGCACCACGTCGCCGGGCCTGGCCAGCGCGGCCACCAGGGCGGGCACGGCGGCCTTGTCGGGGGCGTAGGTCACGCTGCCCTCGGGCAACGGCACCCGGGAGGCCACCATGGCCCCTGAGACGCCGGGCTCGGGGTCTTCGCGCGCTCCGTAGACGTCGAGCACCACGGCCTGGTCCGCCAGGCCGAGCGCCACGCCGAACTCGTCGGCGAAGAACCTGGTGCGCGAGTAGAGGTGCGGCTGGAAGACCGCGATCACCCTGCCGTCGCCGGAGTAGGAGGCGACCACGTCATGCGCGGCGCGCAGGTCGGCGACCAGCTCGGTCGGATGGTGGGCGTAGCTGTCGAAGACGGCCACGCCGCCGGCCTCGCCCTTGGCCTCGAAGCGCCGCTTGGCCCCTGTGAAGGCCGACAGGCCCATTCTGATGTCCTCGAACGGCAGGCCCAGCTCGTCGGCCACGGCGATGACCGACGCGGCGTTGAGCGCGTTGTGGGCGCCCGGGACCGACAACCTGACCTCGCCCCTGCCTGCGACCTCAAAGACGACGCCGAAGCCGTCGGGGCGCACGCCGGTGATCCGGTAGTCGGCGTCGCCCGCCACGCCGTAGGTGACCACCTTGAGGCCCGCCTGGCGTGCCGGCTCGGCCAGCGCCGCGGCGCCCGGGTCGTCGACGCACAGCACCAGCGTGCGGCGCACCCGCTCGACGAAGCGGGCGAAGCTGTCGTGGACCGCCCGCGGGTCGCCGTAGTTGTCGAGATGGTCGGCCTCGACGTTGGTGACGACCGCGATGTCGGGGGCGAGCATGAGGAAGGAGCCGTCGCTCTCGTCGGCCTCGGCCACGAACACCTCGCCCGACCCCTCGTCGGCGCCGAGGCCCGTGGTGACGAGCTGGCCGCCCACGCAGTAGGAGGGGTCGGCGCCGCACTTCTGCAACGCGACCGTGAGCATCGAGGTCGTGGTGGTCTTGCCGTGGGTGCCCGCGATGGCCACGCCGGAGCGCCCGGCCATGACCGAGGCGAGCGCGGCGGCCCTCGGGATGATCCGCACGCCCTGCTTGATCGCCTCGCCGAGCTCGGGGTTGGAGTCGCGGATGGCGGTGGAGACCACGACGGTGTCGACGTTCTTGATGTGGGAGGCGGCGTGGCCGATGTGGACGGTGGCGCCCAGCTCACGCAGCTCCGTCACCAGCTCCGAGCTGCGCGCGTCGCTGCCGGAGACGCTGACGCCGCGCTTGAGCAGGATGCGGGCGATCCCCGACATGCCCGCGCCGCCGATGCCGATGAAGTGGACCCTGCCGAGGTCTTCGGCGGCCACCGGGTCGACCAGCCGCACCAGGTTCATGAGCGGCCTCCCGCGATCTCGAGCACCTTGCGGGCCAGGGCGACGTCGGCGTCCCTTCGCCCCATCGAGGCGGCGGCCTCCGACATCGTGGCGACCCGCTCGGGGTCGCGGAGGATGGGCAGCACGTTCTGGATGATCCAATCAGGTGAAAGGTCGGAGTCGTCGATCATGAGGCCGCCGCCCCCCTGCACGATCGGGGTGGCGTTGAGCTGCTGCTCGCCGTTGCCGTGCGGCAGCGGAACGTAGGCGGCCGGCAGCCCGACGGCGGTCAGCTCGGCGCAGGTGAGCGCGCCGCTCCTGCAGAGCGCGAAGTCGGCGGCGGCGTAGGCGAGGTCCATGCGGTCGACGTAGGGCAGCACGACGTACTGCGGGTCGCCCGGCGGAGGCTCCTCCTCCAGGGCGTTCTTCGGGCCCAGCACGTGCAGCACCTGCACGCCGGCCCGGCGCAGGGTGGGACCGGCCGCCAGCGCCGCCTGGTTGAGCGAGCGGGCGCCCTGCGAGCCGCCGAAGACCAGCAGCGTCGGCAGGTCGGTGCGCAGCCCGAACCACGAGCGGGCCTTGTCGCCCATGGAGAGCCGGTCGAGCTCGACGATCTGCCGGCGCAGCGGGATGCCGATGTACTCGGCCTTGGCCATGGTGCTCTGGGTGTGGCCCGTGAAGACGTGGTCGGTCAGCCGCGCGCCCAGCCGGTTGGCCAGGCCGGGGCGCGCGTTGGCCTCGTGGACCACGATCGGCAGCCCGCGCCGCCTGGCCGCCAGGTAGGCGGGGGTGGCCACGTAGCCGCCGAAGCCGACCAGGATGTCGGCCTGGACCTTGTCCATGACACCGGCGGCCGCGTTGATGGCGCCCGCCAGCCGTCCAGGGACGGTCAGCAGCTGCGGGGTCAGCGCCCTCGGGAGTGGTACGGCCGGCACCAGCTGCAGGTCGTAACCCCTGGCCGGGACGAGCGTGGTCTCCAGGCCCCGCTCCGTGCCGAGACAGGTGACGCCGACGCCGGGCACGAGCCTGCGCAGCGCGTCACCCAGGGCCAGAGCCGGCTCGATGTGGCCGGCCGTCCCGCCACCGGCGAGGACCACCCTCATGTCGGTTTACTCCCTACTGATGAGAAACGTGCCGCCTTAACGTTCCGCATCTGGCCTGACTCGTCCAGTCGGCACATTCCTTGTTGGTCGTCTCGGTCGGCCCCGTTGCGCACCCCCCAGGCCCAGCCAGCTTAGAGCCCTCGCGGCCGGTCCGGGGCCACGCGCGGCCAGAGCCTCCTTGGCGCCAGGTTCGCGTTTGGCGAAAGACAGCAACATGCCGAGCGCGGCGAGCGTCGGCAACAACGCCGAACCGCCGTAGGAGACCAGCGGGAGCGGGATGCCGGTGATGGGCAGCACGCCGATCACGGCGCCGATGTTGACGATCGCCTGCCCGGCGACCCAGGCGACCACGGCCGCGGCCGCCAGCCTGATGAAGGCGTCGTTGACGCGCATCGCCACCCGCAGGCCCGCGTAGCCGAGCAGGCCGAACAGCGCCATCACCGACAGCGTGCCCATCAGCCCCAGCTCCTCGCCGAGGATGGAGAAGATGAAGTCGCTCTCCGCGTGGGGGATCCAGCTCCACTTGCCCCTGCTGCTGCCGAGCCCGAGGCCGAACCAGCCGCCGGAGCCCATCGCGATCTGCCCCTGCACGGCCTGGTAGCCGGCGCCCTGGGCGTGGCCCCACGGGTCGAGCCAGCCGGTGATGCGGTCGGACCGGTAGCCCTCAGTCGTGATCATGAAGACGGTGGCGACCGTCATCATCGCGATGATGCCGCCGAACAGCTTCAGCGGCGCTCCCACCACCCACAGCAGCGCGAGGAAGATGAGCATCAGCACGAGCGTGGTGCCGAGGTCGCGGCCCAGCATGACCATGACGGCCAGGATCGCGGTGCCGGGCAGCAGCGGGATCAGCAGGTGGCGCCATTCGATGCGGCCCCCACGCGCCTTGCGGGCCAGCAGGTCGGCTCCCCACAGCGCCAGCCCGAGCTTGGCCGGCTCGGACGGCTGCAGGTAGATGGGCCCGATGTCGATCCAGCGCTGCGCGCCCAGCTGCGACTCGCCCGCGAAGATCACGATGCCCAGACCGATGATCGACAGCGCCATGAGCGGGTAGCCGGCCCAGCGGAAGAACCGGTGCGGCAGCCGCGAGCAGATCCACATCACGGGCACGCCGAGCGCGGCCGACATCGACTGCTTGACGAACCAGTAGAACGGGTCGCCGGTCTTCTGCAGCGCCTCGATGCTGGAGGCCGACAGCACCATCATCAGGCCGAGCGCCAGCAGCAGCGCGCTGCACCCGATGATCAGATAGTAGGTGGTCAGCGGCCGGTCGAGCAGCTCCTTGAGCCCGGCGGCCTGCTCCCTGACCCAGCCGGTCGGGCGGTCGACGGGGTTGTCGGCCGTCGTGCTCACGAACGCTCCCCCAGCTTGCCCACGGCGCGCGCGAAGGCCTCCCCCCGGGCCGGATAGTTGGCGAACATGTCGAGGGAGGCGGCGGCGGGAGCCAGCAGCACGGTGTCCCCGGGGGCGGCGAGCCTGGCGGCTTCGGTGACGACACGGTCCATCACCCCAGTGTCGCGATCGGCGAGGTCCACCACGGGGACATCCGGGGCGTGTCGCGCGAGCGCGCCGGCGATCGCGGCCCGGTCGACGCCGATGAGCACCGCGCCGCGCAGCCTGGGCGCGGCCCGTCGGACCAGGTCGTCGACGTCGGCGCCCTTGAGCTGCCCGCCGGCCACCCACACGATCGACGGGTAGGCGGCCAGCGAGGCGGCGGCCGCGTGGGGGTTGGTGGCCTTGGAGTCGTCGACGTAGTCGACCTCGCCGACCCTGCCGACGTGGGCCATGCGGTGCGGGTCGGGCACGAAGTCACGCAGGCCCTGGCGGACGGCCTCGGCCGGCACCCCGACCGTGCGGGCCAGGGCGGCGGCGGCCAGGGCGTTGGCGACGTTGTGCGGGGCGAAGGGGCGCACGTCGTCGAGCGTGGCCAGCTCCTCGGCCTGCCGTACCGGATCGGCGACGAAGGCGCGGTCGACCAGCAGGTCCTCCACCACGCCCAGCTGACCGGGCCGGGGCACCTGGAGGGTGAAGCCCACCGCCGGCCGGTACGGCTCGGCCAGCGCGCAGGCGATCGGGTCGTCGGCGTTGTAGACGACCGTGCCCGCCCGCTCGAAGATGCGGCCCTTGGCCCTGGCGTACTCCTCCAGCGAGCCGTGCCAGTCGAGGTGGTCGGGCGCGACGTTGAGGATCGCGGCGGCGTGCGGCGCGAGGGAGCCGGACCAGTGCAGCTGGAAGCTGGACAGCTCCACGGCCAGCACGTCGTACGGCCCGCCGACCGCCTCCACCACGGGCACCCCGACGTTGCCCACCGCCAGCGCCTTGCGGCCGGCCGCCAGCAGCATCGAGGTCAGCATGCGCACCACGGTCGTCTTGCCGTTGGTGCCGGTGAGCGCCAGCCACGGCGCGGCCTGCGCGGACCGCAGCCGCCACGCCAGCTCCACCTCACCGATCACCTCGACGCCCGCCGCGAGGGCGGCGGCGATCAGCGGATGGTGCGGCGCCCAGCCGGTGGTGACCAGCTCGCCCGCCTCCGCGGGCAGCTCCATGGAGCCGAAGCGCACCTCGACGCCGAGCCTGGCCAGCTCTCCCGCCACGACGCGCTGCCGCTCGCCGTCGACCGCCTCCAGCACCACCACGCGCTCGCCGCGGGCGGCCAGCACCCGCGCCGCGGCGGTGCCGGAGACGCCGAGTCCCGCTACGACGATCATGGCTTGGGCATCCACTCCACGTAGAACAGGCCGAGACCCACGGCCGCGCACAGACCCGCGATCAGCCAGAACCTGATCACGATCGTGGTCTCCGCCCATCCTTTCAGCTCGAAGTGGTGCTGGAGCGGAGCCATGCGGAAGACGCGTTTGCCGGTCATCTTGAAGAAGCCGACCTGGATGATCACCGACACCGTGATGATGACGCACATCCCGGCCAGGATCGCCAGCAGGAGCTGGGTGCGGGTGGTGATGGCCAGGCCGGCCAGCACGCCGCCGAGCGCGAGCGAGCCGGTGTCGCCCATGAAGATGCGGGCGGGCGGGGCGTTCCACCACAGGAAGCCGATGAGCCCGCCGAGCACGGCGGCCGCCACGACCGCGAGGTCGAGCGGGTCGCGTACCCAGTAGCAGTTGGGCCCGAGGTTGTCGATGCAGTTGTTGCGCAGCTGCCAGTTGCCGATCAGCACGTAGGCGCCGAGCACGGTGGCGGTGGCGCCGGAGGCCAGGCCGTCGAGGCCGTCGGTCAGGTTCACCGCGTTGGAGAAGCCGACGATCATGAAGATGACCCACGCGGCGAAGAGCACGATGGGGATCGACGGGCCGAAGTCGCGCAGGAACGACAGCTTCGTCTGCGCCGGCGTGATGCCGTAGACGTTGGGGAAGCGCACGACCAGGACGGCGAAGACGGCGCCGACGATGAGCTGGCCGAGCGCCTTGGCGCCGCTGCGCAGACCCAGGCTGCGCTGCTTGTAGATCTTGATGAAGTCGTCGAGGAAGCCCACCATGCCCAGGCCGGTCATGAGGAACAGCACCAGCAGGCCGGACACGGTCGGCGGTTCGAGCATGGCCAGGTGGGAGGCGGCGTAGGCCATGAGCGCGGCCAGCACGAAGACGGTGCCGCCCATGGTGGGCGTGCCCTTCTTGCTGAGGTGGGCCTCGGGGCCGTCGTCGCGGACCTCCTGGCCGTAGCCGCGCCGGGAGAAGAGCCTGATGGCCAGGGGGGTGCCGAGCATCGACAGGATCAGGCCCACCGCGCCGGCGATGATGATGTTGGTCACTTGGTGACCCTCCCGAGGACCAGCTCGGCGGTGCGCTGGAGGTCCATCGCGCGCGGCCCCTTCACCAGCACGGCGTCGCCCGGCCGCAGCCACTCGGCCAGCAGGGCGCCCGCGGCCTCGGCGTCCGGCACGTGCGCGATCGGTGGCTCGCCAGGTCCGCCGCGCGCGGCCGACTCCGCCGCTCCCGCGGCCGCTCCGCGCAGGACGGGTTCGGCGTCGGGGCCCGCCACGATCAGCCCGGACAGGCCCGCCAAGCCCGCCGTACGGCCGACGCCCTCGTTCAGCGCCTCGCTCTCCTCGCCGAGCTCGCGCAGCGAGGCGATGACGGCGAAGCGGCGCCGGCCCTTGCCGAGGACGGCGAGCGCCTCGAAGGCGGCGCGCATGGAGTCGGGGTTGGCGTTGTAGGCGTCGTTGATCACGGTGACGCCGTCGGCGCGGTCGGTGACCTCCATGCGCCACCGGCTGCGCGGCTCGGCCTGCGACAGCTCGTCGGCGATGGTGGTCAGCGGCAGGCCGAGCTCGTAGGCGGTGGCCGCGGCGGCCAGCGCGTTCTCCACGGCGTGCGCGCCGTGGAGCCTGAGCGCCACGTGGGCGGCGCCCGAGGGGGTGCGCAGCGTGAACGAGGCGCGTCCGCGCTCGTCGACGGTGACGTCATCGGCGCGGACGGCGGCGTCCTCGGCCTGGCCGAAGAGCGTGACCCGGGCCCTGGTAAGGCCGGCCATCTCGCGCACCAGCGGGTCGTCGGCGTTGAGCACCGCGACGCCGTCGGCGGGCAGCCCCTCGACCAGTTCGCCCTTGGCGGCGGCGATGGCCTGCTTGCCGCCGAACACGCCCAGGTGCGCGGTGCCGACGTTGAGCACCACGCCGATGCGGGGCGGGGCGATGCGGACCAGGTCGGCGATGTGGCCCGCGTGGCGGGCGCCCATCTCCAGGACCAGGAAGCGGGTCTCGTGCTCGGCCCGCAGCACGGTCAGCGGGTGGCCGATCTCGTTGTTGAAGTTGCCGGCCGGCGCGATCGAGGGGCCCATGCGGGCGGTCAGCCTGGCCAGCAGGTCCTTGGTGGTGGTCTTGCCCGCCGAGCCGGTGAGGCCGATCACGGTGGCGGACGGCAGCGCGCCTGCCACGGCCCTCGCCAGGTCGGCCAGCGCCCGCACCGGGTCGGCCACGACGACCGAGGGCGCCGCCAGCGGCCTGGTGGCCAGCACGGCCACGGCGCCGGCCGCCATCGCCTGGTCGGCGAAGTCGTGGCCGTCGACGCGGGCGCCCTTGATGGCCACGAACAGCGATCCCGGCTCGACGGCCCGCGAGTCGATCACGACGGGGCCGCGCACCACCGCGCGTGGGTCCGTCATGCCTGACAGGGCGCCGGAGGTTATCTCGGCGATCCTGGCCAGCGGCATCGGGATCATAGGTTCTTCCTGCTTTCCTTGCGTGCGTCGATCGCCTCGGCGACCACGGCCCTGTCGTCGAAGGGGATCACGTCGCCTGAGATGTACTGGCCCTGCTCGTGGCCCTTGCCCGCCACGACGAGCACGTCGCCGCGCTCGGCCGTCTCGACCGCCAGCCTGATCGCCGCGGCCCTGTCGGGCTCGACGATCACGTGGGCGCGTCGCTCGCGCGGCACCTGGAGCGCTCCGTCCATCATCGCCGCCAGGATGGCCAGCGGGTCCTCCGAGCGCGGATTGTCGCTGGTGAAAATCGCCACATCGGCCAGCCTCGCGGCGGCCTCCCCCATGAGGCGACGCTTGCCCTTGTCACGGTCGCCGCCGCAGCCGAGCACGACCGTCAGCCTGCCGGTGGTCACCGACCGCAGCGAGGTCAGGACCGACTCGACGGCGCCGGGTTTGTGCGCGTAGTCGACGATCGCCTGGAACTCCTCGCCCGGTGAGGTGACGCGCTGCATCCGGCCGGGCACGCCCGTCATGGCGCCCACGCCGTGCGCGGCGGTGCGCACCGGGACGCCCGCCTCGACCAGCGTCACGATGGCGCCGAGGGCGTTGGCGACGTTGAACGGGCCGGGCAGCGAGATCGCCACGTCCTCCTCGACGCCGCCGGGCCCGACGACCCTGAAGGCGCTGCCGTCGGAGCCGAACCTGACGTCGAAGGCGCGCCAGTCGGCGGCGGGGTCGCCGGTGGCGGAGAACGTGGTCATCGGGATCTTGGCCAGCTGGAGCAGCTCGCGCCCGTGGGGGTCGTCGAGGTTGGTCACGCCCGTCCTGCTGAACTCGGGCTGGAACAGTCTCACCTTGGTGGCGAAGTAGTCGTCGAAGTCCTTGTGGAAGTCGAGGTGGTCCTGCGACAGGTTGGTGAAGAGCGCCACGTCGTAGAAGACGCCGTCGACCCTGCCCAGGGCGAGGGCGTGGCTGGAGACCTCCATCGCGGCCGCCGTGACGCCGCGCTCGCGCATGAGCGCGAACAGGCCGTGCAGGTCGGAGGCCTCCGGCGTGGTCAGCTTGGGCTGGATGACCAGGTCGCCGGCGTGGATCTCGACGCCACCCACCAGGCCCGTGGTGTGGCCGGCCGCGCGCAGCCCCGCCTCCAGCAGGAACGTGGTGGTCGACTTGCCGCTGGTGCCGGTCACGCCCAGGACGCAGATGTCGTGACTGGGCTGGCCGTACACCCAGGAGGAGATCTGGCCGAGCAGGGAGCGCGGCTCGGAGACGACCAGCACCGGCAGGCCGGTGGCGACGGCGGCGTCGCGGCCGGCCGGATCCGTCAGGACGGCGACCGCCCCTCGCGCCATCGCCTGGGCGGAGAAGTCGGCGCCGTGGGCGGTGTTGCCGGGCAGCGCGACGTAGAGGTCGCCCTGCCCGACCTGGCGGGAGTCGATGGTGACGCCGGTCACCGCGGCCAGCGGTGAGCGGGAGCTGCCTGACGGAGCGTCAAGCATGGTGGCCAGCCCGCTCAGCGGTCGAGGCGGGCTGGACGTGGGACGCATAGACGACGGGGGACGCACGGCGGCAGCGTACCCTCCCTGTTCACTGTCCGGTGCCGATCCGCGCGGGCGACGCGGTCGGGGCTGTGGGCGGAATCTTCCTGCTCTTGATGGCGAACGTCATCACGTCCTTGAACACAGGGGCCGCGATGTGCCCGCCGTAGATGTCCTTGGCCGGCTTCTGCACCACCGCGAGGACCACGAGCTCGGGTTTGTCCGCGGGAGCGAAACCGACGAAGGAGGCGGTGTAGCCGTTGTAACGGCCCAACTGCTGATCGTATCGGTTGGCGGTGCCTGTCTTGCCCGCCACCCGGTAGCCCGGGATGGCCGCCAGCGTACCCGTGCCCTCGGCGCTGACGGCACCCTCCAGCATGGAGGCGATCTCGCCGGCGGTCTGCTCGCTCACCACCCTGGTCTGCTTGCCGGGCTTGGCGGGGACGAACCTGCCGTGCTCGTCGGTCTCCCCCGCCACGATCTGCGGCTGCACCCTGACCCCGCCGTTGGCGATGGTCTGGTAGACGCTGGCGGTCTGCAGGGCGGTCACCGACACGCCCTGGCCGTAGGCGACCGTGCAGCGCTGGGTGCCCGACCAGCCCTTGTAGTCGGGCAGCAGGCCCGCCTCCTCGCCCGGCAGGCCGACCCCCGGCCGGACGCCGAAGCCGAAGCCCTTGAGCATCTCGAACAGCCGCTGGTCGCCGACCCTGCGCGCGGCCTGGATGGTGCCGACGTTGCTGGAGGTCTCCACGACCTTCTTGAACGTCATCGTCTCCGTCTTGTGCGGGTGGGAGTCGCGCAGCGTCTGGTCGGCGCACCTGATGTGGTCGGCGACGCGGAAGGTGGTGTCCGGACGTACGGCTCCCGCCTCGATCGCGGCCGCGGCGGTGATGACCTTGTTGGTGCTGCCCGGCTCGAACACTTCGGCCACGGCCCGGTTGACGTAGGAGGTGTCGGACGCCTTCTGCCAGTTGTTCAGGTCGAGCTCGGGCGCGTTGGCCATGGCGATGATCTGGGCGGTCCTGACGTCCATGACGATCGCGGTGCCGCTGATCGCGCCGCTGGCGGCGACCTGCTCGGTGATGGCCTTCTGGGCGGCCCACTGGATGTCGCGGTCGATGGTCAGGCGCACGTCGCGACCGGCGACCGGGGCCTGGCGCTGGCTGCGGGTCATCGGGATGCGCTGGCCGTCGCGGCCCTGCTCCACGCTCTGCTTGCCGTCCTGGCCCGCCAGCCGGGAGTCGCGCATCCGCTCGACGCCCTCGAGCCCGGCGCCGTCGTCGCCGACGAAGCCGATGAGCGTGCCGGCCAAGTCGCCTGCCGGGTAGGTCCTGCGGTAGGTCTTCTTCGTGGTGACGGCCGGCAGCCCGTGGTCGAGGACCCTGTCGGCGACCACGGGGTCGACGTCACGGGCGATGAGCTCGTAGCGCGAGGTGGTCCTGGCCAGCTTGGCCAGGATGTCGGCCTCGGGCTTGCCCAGTTCCCTGGCCAGCACCGAGGTCACCTTGGCGTACTGCTCGGGACGGACCTTGCTCGGGTCGATCGCGATCTCTCGTGCCTCGACCGTGACGGCGAGCTCGTGGCCGTTGACGTCGGTGATGGAGCCGCGCTTGGCGGGGATGACCTCGCTGATCACCCGCTGGTCGGCGGCCTTGGCCTCGTAGATCTTGGAGTCGAGGCCCTGCAGCTGGATGAGCCGCCCGGCGAAGATCGACAGGATGAAGGTCATGCCGATCAGGCCGATGTTGAGGCGCCGGCGGGGGTTGCCCAGGCGCAGCACCAGCGGCGGGCGTGGCGGCCTCGGTGGGGGCGGCGGCCTGCGCGGCTGCCGGCGCGGGCCCTGCGGCTGGCCCTGGGACCCGCCCGGAAGCCGGCCGGAGGTCCTGCCGTGCGGCGGGCGGGGTTCGCGACGCTGCTCGCCTCGGGGGCCGGGCACGGTGGCCTCGCCGCGGCCGCGCCTGGCGTCCCTGGCGTCGGCTCCGGTCAGGCCGCGCGGCAGCTCGAAAGGGTCGTTCCCGCGCCGGTTGGACCCGCCCGGACCTCCGGGCTCGGCGCCGGCCGGTCGGGGACGGCCGTCCTGGCCCGATCTCCGGTCGGAGGGCGTGCGGTTCTCACCCGCTCGCCGGTCGGACGGCGTGCGGTTCTCACCACCCGGACGGTCGGCCGGCCCCGGGCGCCCGTCGGCGTCGCCACGGCGGGGCCGGCCCGGCTCGCCGTCCCTGCGGCGGGGCGGCTCGTCGCGCGGCCCTTCGGAGCGTCCGGATCCGGTGCCGCCCTGCCGTCCCGATCGTCCGGGACCGCCCGGCGTACGACGAACGGCGCCGGGCCCTCCCTGAGAGCCGGCGCCGCCACCACCGCGGCCGGGGCCCTGACCCCTGCCGCCTGTCTCTCTCACCTGTCCGCGCCCGACTTACCCGGGTAGAGAACGTTGACGTCGGGGTCGGACACCTGCCCCTGCCGCTCCGCGGCCTCGGCGAGGCTGCCGGGCTGCTCCAGCTCGGCGATCTTCCGCTTGGCGCTGTCGGACTGCCGCTGCATCTCGGCGATCTGCTCGCGCAGCTCGCTGGCGGTGAAGGAGTCGCGAGCCAGGACGGTGTTGAGCAGCAGCAGGCTGACCAGGCCACCGCACAGCAGGCCGACGACGAGCAGCACGAAGGGGGCGCGCTGCTTGCGCGGCATCGGCCGCCGCACGCGCACCGGCGCGCCGTCCTGCGCCGGGGCCGGCCGCTGACCGATCGGCCGGTCAACGGCCGGCCTGGGCGCGCGCGAAGCGTCCTGCTCGCGCACGCCGGTCCTCGCCGGAGCGGTCCTGGGCACGCCGCCCCTGACGGGCGCACCCCGCCTGATCTCCTGCTCAGTCCTCGTCAACACGGATCCTCTCTGCCGCCCGCAGCCGGGCCGAGGCCGCCCGCGGATTGCGGGCGAGCTCTTCGTCAGTCGGGAGCTCTGCTCCCCTCGTCAGGAGGCGGAACCGCGGCTGGTGAGCCGGCAGCGGGACGGGCAGCCCCGGGGGGCTGGTGTCCCTGGTTCGCGCCGCGAGCACCTGCTTGGTCAGCCGGTCCTCGAGGGAGTGGTAGGAGAGCACGACGACTCTCCCACCGAGCGCCAGCGCGTCGAGGGCCGCGGGAAGCGCCGCCTCGAAGGCGGTCAGCTCCGCGTTGACCTCGATACGCAGCGCCTGAAAAGTCCTTTTAGCGGGGTTGCCACCGGTGCGTCGGGTAGCGGCGGGAATCGCCGCGCGAACGATGTCCGCGAGCCGCTTAGTCGACGTTATGGCTTCCCTGGCCCTTTCCTTGACAATGAGCCCCGCGACACGCGGTGCGAACCTTTCCTCTCCGTAATCTCGGAGGATGCGGGTCAGCTCGGCCGCGGAGTAGGTGTTGACCACTTCCTCGGCCGTGAGCGCCTGCTCGGTGTCCATCCGCATGTCAAGGGGAGCGTCGTAGGAGTAGGCGAAGCCCCGTTCGCCCTCGTCGAGCTGGGGCGAGGAGACGCCCAGGTCGAACAGGACCCCGTCGACCACCGGCCGGCCCGCCTTCGCCAACACCGAGGCCAGCTCGTCGGACGAGGCGTGGACCAGCGTGACGCGGTCGGCGAAGGGCGCGAGCCTGCGCGTGGAGAAGTCGATGGCGAAGGGATCGCGGTCGATCCCGACCAGGTGCAGCGCCGGATGCGCGGCCAGCAGCGCCTCGGAGTGACCGCCGAGGCCGAGGTTGGCGTCGACGACCACCGGCGCCGGGCCCGCCAGCGCGGGGGCGAGGAGTTCCAGGACCCGCTCGAGCATCACGGGAACGTGACCACCCGTGCCCGCAGCGTTGCCTTCCACGTGCATTGCTGAAACCCCCCTCCAACTAAGAATGCGTCCATACTCGCGGATGACGCTAAGGCTCGATCCCGGTGCCCCGTCGCCAGGTCCCCACCCGTAGCCGCCCGGCCAGGTCCCCATCCGCACCCGCTTCGTGGACGCCTGCCATCTGACACCGGGGAAGGTGCATCAGCTGGCGGGCGAGTGGTTGCGGGTGGAGACCTCGCCGAACGACATCACCGACGGATCGGCCGTGACTAGAGAATCCCTGGCAGCACCTCCTCCGACAGATCGGCGAAAGCCTGCTCCTGGTCGGCCAGATAGGTCTCCCAGGCCTGCTGGGCCCAGATCTCCAGCCGGGTGTTGGCGCCGATGACCACGCAGTCACGCTCCAGACCCGCATATGCCCTCAGGGCCTGGGGAATCGTGATGCGCCCCTGCTTGTCCGGAGTCTCGTCGGACGCGCTGGCGAAGAAGACGCGGCTGTAGTCCCGGACCGCCTTGGCGGTGACCGGGGCGGTGCTGAGAGCCTCGGTAATGCGCTGGAACTCCCCCACGGGAAAGACGTAGAGGCATCGCTCCTGGCCTTTGGTGATCACAAGACCCTCCGCCAGCTCCTCACGGTACTTAGCCGGCAGGAACAGCCGTCCCTTGTCGTCCAGACGCGGTTGATGGGTGCCGAGGAACACCGGCCCCACCTCCCGTGCCTCGTGAAGCGCTCAGTGCTGGTGCACCTGCCCTCCACTGCGCACCACCATACTCCACTTCTCCCCACCGTCAACTGATTCGAACCCTCTTCGGTCGCCATTCGATCAGCGTTTACGCAGGTCAGAGCGGTGGAGCGGGGTGGGGGGCGGCGGACGGCCCGCGGGCGGCGCGGGCGTGTCGAACGCCGAAAGGGTCGGTGAATACCGCATGGCGGGGCGGCCCGTGGGGAAAGTGGAGGGCCGTGTCACCGGATTCGCACCACTATGCGACAAGAACCGGATGGACCACCTGAACACTGTGGCTGTTCCCCGATATCCGTAAAAGTCGCCCAAGGATGCCCGCCGTCGTAGGGTCGTACGCACAATGAAAAGGAATGGCAAGGCGCCCCAAAAGCACCTTCGCCCGGGGAAGCCGTTGCACTTCTCTCATGGAGGCCTGGTGGCAGTAACCCATGACGTCCCTCGCCAGCTCGACGAGCTGGTCTCCACCGCACACCGGATCCGGCAGGCGATCGAGTCGGTGATCGAGGGCAAGAGCGATGCCGTCCGGCTGACAGTGACCGTCCTGCTCGCGGAGGGACACCTTCTGATCGAAGACGTCCCCGGCGTGGGCAAGACGATGCTCGCCAAGGCGCTGGCCCGGTCCATCGACTGTCCCGTACGGCGGGTGCAGTTCACCCCCGACCTGTTGCCGAGCGACATCACCGGAGTGAGCGCCTACAACCAGCAGACGCGGGAGTTCGAGTTCAAACCGGGCCCGGTCTTCGCCAACATCGTGGTCGGTGACGAGATCAACCGGGCCTCGCCCAAGACCCAGTCGGCGTTGCTGGAGTGCATGGAGGAGCACCAGGTGACGGTCGACGGCGTCACCTACGGACTTGACGCCCCCTTCATGGTCATCGCCACCCAGAACCCGATCGAGATGGAGGGCACCTATCCCCTCCCCGAGGCGCAGCGCGACCGTTTCACCGCGCGGGTGGCGATGGGCTACCCCGAGCCGGCCGCCGAGCTGGAGATGCTCGACGTGCACGGCGGCACCTCGCCGCTGGACAAGCTCGAGCCGGTCGCGACCACCGCGGAGGTGCGCGCGCTCATCGAGGCCGTGCGCGGCGTCTACGTCTCCCAGCCGGTCAAGAAGTACGCCATCGACCTGGTGACGGCCACCCGCCACACCCCGGACCTGCGGCTCGGCGCCTCGCCCCGGTCGACGCTGCAGCTGGTGCGCGCCGCCAGGGCCCACGCCGCGCTGTCCGGCCGCGACTACGTGATCCCCGACGACCTGCAGGAGCTGGCCGTTCCCGTGCTCGCCCACCGGCTGCTGCCGAGCATCGAGGCGCAGGGCCAGCGCCGGATGCCCGAGCAGGTCGTCACCGAGCTCGTCAGGCGAGTGCCCGTGCCGGAGGCTCGGGCGTCGTGATCGCGGGACTGCGGGCGCTCACCTCCAGGGGCCGGTCGTTCCTGGCATCGGGTGTGGCCGCGCTGCTGATGGCGCTGCTGCTGGGCGAGCACGACCTGCTCAGGATCGGCGTGCTGATCATCGCGTTGCCGCTGCTGGCCGCCCTGGTCGTGGCACGGACCCGCTACCGGCTGGCCTGCGCCCGGCGCCTCGACCCGCCCAGGACGGAGGTGGGCGGCGAGGCGACGGTCACCCTGCGGCTGGAGAACGTCACGCGGCTGCCGACCGGGCTGCTGCTCATCGAGGACACCGTCCCCTACGCGCTCGGCGCCCGGCCCAGGTTCGTGCTGGACCGGGTGGAGTCGAGGGGGATCAGGGAGGTCGACTACCGGGTCAGGTCCGACCTGCGCGGCCGCTACACCATCGGCCCCCTGTCGGTACGGATCACCGACCCGTTCGGCCTGGTCGAACTGACCCGGTCCTTCACCATCGCCGACACGCTCGTGGTGACCCCGCACGTCGAGGCGCTGCCGCACGTGCGGCTGTCTGGCGAGTGGACGGGCGGGGGCGAGAGCCGTACCAGGAGCGTGGCGGCGGCCGGTGACGACGACGTCGCGCCGCGCGAGTACCGGCAGGGCGACGACCTGCGGCGGGTGCACTGGCGCTCCACCGCGCGTCACGGCGAGCTGATGGTGCGCCGTGAGGAGCAGCAGTGGCAGAGCCGCGGCGCGCTCCTGCTCGACACCCGACGGCACGCCCACCGGGGTGAAGGGCCCCGCTCCTCCTTCGAGGTGGCCGTCTCGGCCGCCGCCTCCATCGGCCTGCACCTGGCGCGTGAGGGGCTGGGCCTGCGCCTGGTCACCGACCAGGGGCCCGAGCACCTGAGCGACACCGGGGTGAGCTGGTCGCTGCTCGACACGCTCGCCGTCGTGCGCACCAGCCCGGCCCGCTCGCTGGAGCTCGGCATCACCGCGCTGCGCCAGGGCGGCGGTGACGGCCTGATCGTCGCGGTGGTCGGCGCGATGGACGCCGAGGAGGCCAGGGAACTGGCCAAGGTCAGGCACGGCAGCGCCACCGGCGTGGCCGTCCTGCTGGACGTGGAGGGCTGGGAGGTCAAGGACTACGGCTCCACCGAGCGCAGGCAGGCGGTCGAGGCGGTGCTGACCGGATCGGGCTGGCGGATCGTCACCCTGCCCGCGGCCACGCCGCTGGCTGCGGTCTGGCAGAGCGCGGGCGTCAAGTCCCGCTTCTCCGTGGGAGGTGCGGCATGAGGCTGTCGATCTGGTCGGGTGTGGCCACCCTCGCGGTCTCGCTCACGCTCTACCCGTTGTTCGACGGCGGCGCGTGGCTGTGGGGCTCGCTCGGCGCGGTGATCGCCGTCACCGCGGCGGGGGTGATCGCCAGCAGGCTCACCCTGCCCGGCTGGGCCGCGCCGCTGCTCGGCCTGACGGCGCTCGGCATCTACCTGACCGCCGCCTACACCGGTGACAAGGCCTGGGCGCTGCTCGTGCCGACCAAGGAGTCGGCGCTGGCCCTGGTCAAACTGCTGACCACCGGCTTCGCCGACATCCAGCGCTATGCCGCGCCGGTGCCGGACGACCCGCCGATCGCCATGCTCACCACCGCGGGCGTCGGGGTCATCGCGATCGTCGTGGACCTGTTCGTGACCAGGCTGCGGAGGGCGGCGCTGGCCGGGCTGCCGCTGCTGGCGCTGTTCACGGTGCCGGCCGCCGTGCTGCCCGACCCGATCGGCTGGGCCGCGTTCATCCTCGGCGCGCTCGGGTTCACCAGCCTGCTGATCGCCGACGGCCGCGAGCGCGTCGGCCACTGGGGCCGGGCGGTCCTGGTACGGCGCAGCCGCGCCGCCGCCGGCACGGACGCCGACGAGTCGGCCGACACGCGCGGGCTGCGCCTGTCGGGCAAGCGCATCGGGTTCACCGCGATCGCGCTGGCCGTGGCGTTGCCGGCACTGCTGCCGACGCTCGAGCCTGACCCGCTGTTCGGGTTCGGGGTGGGCGGCTCGGGCAAGGGCCGGGGCGACTCCATCAGCATCCCCGACCCCGTCGCCGACCTGAAGGGGCGGCTGCAGCTGCCGGAGAACAACACCGTTCTCTCCTACACCAGCAGCGACGACGCCCCGCGCTATCTCAGGATCTACTCCCTCGACGTCTTCGACGGCCAGCGCTGGACGATGAAGTCGAAGGGCAGCCCGGAGAACAGGGTGGACCAGGGTCCGCTGCCGCCGCCGCCGGGGCTCGCCCCGACGACGAAGACCACGCGGGTCGAGACCGACATCCAGGTCAGCGAGGACATCACGCAGCTGCAGTTCCTGCCGCTGCCGTACCCGCCCCAGCTGGTGCGGGCGGAGGGCGACTGGCGCGCGGACGTCGACTCCCTGATGGTCTTCTCCCCCGGCGACCTGGCGGGCGGCCTGCGCTACCAGGTGGTCAGCACCGAGCCTGACGCGAGCGCCGACCAGCTGGAGGCCGCCCCGAGGACCGTCGACCCGGCGGTCGGCGAGCGCTACCTGAAGCTGCCCGACCTGCCGCCGCAGATCAGGCAGCTGGCGCAGCGGGTGACCAAGGACAGCGAGTCCCCGTACGAGGCGGCGGTGAACCTGCAGCGGTTCTTCACCACCACGGGCGGCTTCACCTACAGCCTGGCCACGCAGGGCCACGACACCGAGGCGCTGACGAACTTCCTGGAGCAGACCAGAGCCGGCTACTGCGAGCAGTTCGCC
The DNA here is from genome assembly GCF_053605785.1 of Nonomuraea sp. NPDC003754. Taxonomy (NCBI): domain Bacteria; kingdom Bacillati; phylum Actinomycetota; class Actinomycetes; order Streptosporangiales; family Streptosporangiaceae; genus Nonomuraea; species Nonomuraea sp. NPDC003754. The sequence goes on along the minus strand of NZ_JBSGJX010000016.1, from coordinate 1,009 downwards.
TCGGCGATGGCGGTGCTGGCCAGGTCGATCGGCATCCCGGCCAGGGTCGCCATCGGCTACACGGGCGGCACCAAGCTGGAGGGTCGCTGGGAGGTCCGCACCCACGACTCCCACGCCTGGCCCGAGCTCTACTTCGAGGGCGTCGGCTGGCTGGCCTTCGAGCCGACCCCCGCCGGCAGCGCGGGACAGGGCACCGCCCGCGTCCCCGACTACACGCTGCCCAGGCCGGCCGAGAGCACGCCGAGCAGCGACCCGAGCACGAGCGCCGCCGAGAGCGGCGACGGCCCGACCGCCGCGCCCAACAGCAGGGACAGGCTGAGGGAGCTCGACCCCGAGGGCATCTACAGCGGTCCCGTCACGTCGGTGGAGACCACCCCGCTGTGGGTGTGGATCGCGCTGGCCGTGGCAGGAGTGCTGGTGATCCTGCTCATCCCCGCCCTGCTGCGGCTGGTGATCAGGAACCGCAGGGTGCGGACGCTGAGCTGGAAGGTCTCAGGGCCGTCCGACGAGGTCACGGCGAGAGCCGGGCGGGTGGACACCTCGGTGGCCGCGGCCTGGGCCGAACTCGACGACGTGCTGTACGACTACGGGATGGCGCGGCTGCCGAGCGAGACCCCGCGGGCGCTGGCGCGCAGGCTCACCGAGCAGTACGAGTTCGGCGCCGAGGCGGGCGCGGCGATCGCCGTCATCGCCTCAGCGGTGGAGCGGCTGCTGTTCGCGCGCGACCCGGGGGAGATCGCCCCGATGAAGAGGGAGCTGCGGACGATACGGCGGGCGCTGGCGGCCAGCGTCTCGCGCGGCACGCGCCTGCGCGCGGCGCTGCTGCCGCCCTCGGCCCTGCGGCGGATCAGGGGCATGGGCGAGGGAATCCTGGACGGTTTCGACCGGCTGGAGAACATCAGGCTCTGGACGCGGGCAGCCCGCAGGAGCTCCTGACCAGTGAACCGTGCGGCCGCTCCTCACAGGAGCGGCCCCCCGAGGGGGGTGGGGCAGAAGGGAGCACGCGCGA